>JAFGPK010000060.1 GCA_016936235.1 Candidatus Fermentibacteraceae bacterium
CGGCTACGACACTCAGTGGATCGCAGTGGTGAACCATGTGTCAGCCTCTCCGACCCTGGGTCTTCTCCCCTCGGTGGTGCGCGCCGCCGCAAGGGAGATGGCCGGGGACCTGGAACAGGTCTACCAGGCTTTCGTAGATGACATCGAGGATGCCGACGAATGGCCCGTGGGGACGGTGACCTTCGAGGTCTCCGTGAACTCTGCTGGGAACGTCACTTCCGTTTCGGTCTCAGGAGCCGGTCTGGACGGCGGCCTTGATAATGAACTCTGCGAAGTCCTGGAGGGCCTGGACCTGCCGGCCCCACCGGACGGAGCCGGTATCATCAGGATCCAGTACAGCTTCCAGAAGACCTGGTAGCAGCAGTCTCCTATAAAGAACAGGGGGCGGGACCTCTCCCGCCCCCTTCCTCATACACTCCGTACGCCTAGGTGTTGAGCCTCCAGAGGGAGAAGTTAAGCACCGAAGCGAAGCTGACCCACAGCAGATAGGGCACAAGAAGCGCCCCGGCCAGTGTCCTCGCCTTCCAGAAGAATATCATGGTAAGAAGTATCAGGACCCAGAGAACCACTATCTCGAAAAACGCGAGATCGGGCCTGTTGGCTCCGAAGAAAAGGTAAGACCAGAGGGCGTTGAGCGCCAGCTGGGCTATGAAAAGGATAAGTGCGGGGGAGAAGCCCTGCTCCTTCCAGACCAGCCATGCGGCCGTGCCCATTAGAATGTAGAGAAGGGTCCACACGGGGCCGAAGATCCACCCCGGGGGATTGAATGAGGGTTTTTCAAGGGTTTCGTACCATTCCCCGGGGGGGAACCTGGAACCGATGAAACCCGCGGACAGCGAAGCGAGCACCCAGATAGCAAGGAACAGCCAGATCTTCATTTTTCACTCCGCTCCTGATCCCTTTGCCTCAGCACCCTGGCGGGATTCCCCGCCACCACCGCTCCCGGCGGCACGTCCTTCGTGACCACGGACCCGGCGCCGACGATGGCTCCCCTGCCTATCCTCACCGGGAGTATCGTGGCGTTGGAGCCGATGCTGACGCCGTCCTCGATGACGGTCCCCTTCCAGTCCGAGGGATCCGGCTGAGGCGGGTAGACATCGTTTATGAACATGACGCCGTGGGCTATGAAGCAGTCGCTGCCGATCTCAACCATCTCGCAGATGAAGCTGTGGCTCTGGACCCTCGTCCTGTCGCCTATCACCACTCCCCGCTGTATCTCCGTGAAGCATCCCACCATGCAGTCGCGGCCGATGGTGCAGCCGTAGAGGTTCACGAAGTTCCAGACCCTTGTGCCGGCGCCGATACTGCAGTCCCTGATGAGCTGAAGCTCGTTCGGTTCGAAATCCAATTCATGGCCTCCTTTTGGAATCATTGCACTACCCAATCATATTAGCATTTCCGGCAAAGGAGGAGAATTGCCCAGGCATATCAGGAACTTCTGCATCATAGCCCACATAGACCACGGCAAATCGACACTTGCCGACAGGCTTCTGCAGGCCACGGGAACGGTATCCGACAGGGAATTCCACGACCTCATGCTGGATACCATGGAGATCGAGCAGGAGCGTGGGATAACCATCAAGAGCACGGCCGTCACCATGCTCTATACCTCGAAGAACGGCATGGAATACGAGCTGAACCTCATAGACACTCCGGGGCACGTGGATTTCTCCTACGAGGTTTCAAGGGCCCTGGCCTCCTGCGAAGGAGCCCTGCTGGTCATAGACGCCGCCCAGGGCGTGGAGGCCCAGACGGTGGCCAACCTTTACAAGGCGATGGAGCAGAACCTCACCGTACTCCCGGTGATCAACAAGATAGACCTTCCCTCGGCCAACGTGCTGGAGGTGATGGGAGAGATAGAGGCCGAGCTGGGAATGGATGTGGACGAGGTGGTATGCATATCGGCCAAGACCGGGGAGGGGGTGCCCGACCTGCTGGAGGCCATCGTGGCCAAGGTCCCGGCCCCGGAGGGCAGGGACGACCTTCCCCTCCGCGCCAGGGTGTTCGACAGCATCTACGATCCGTACAGGGGAGTGGTGGTCTACTTCCGCGTGGTGGAGGGCAGGATCAGGAAGGGCCATGAGATACTGATGATGGCTGCCGGCGAGGAGTACACCGTGGAGGAGGTGGGCCACTTCGGCATAAGGCGGGAACCCTGCGCCGAGTTGTCCGCCGGCGAGGTGGGCTACATGATAGCCGGCATCAAGACGGTTGAGGACGTGCGCTCCGGAGACACGGTGACGTCCTTCGAATCACCCGCGAAGAAGCCTCTGGCTGGATACGAGGAGGTCAAGCCCGTGGTCTTTTCCTCTATATACCCGGTGACCTCCGAGGATTACGAGGACCTGGCCGCCGCCCTGGAGAGGCTGAAGCTGAACGACGCCTCCCTGATTTACGAAAAGGTCTCCTCGGTGGGTCTGGGTTTCGGATTCCGCTGCGGCTTCCTGGGGCTTCTTCACCTGGAGGTGGTCCAGGAGAGACTCGAGAGGGAGTTCGATCTTGCCCTGGTCCTTACCGCCCCCACCGTCAGGTACAGGGTGACCCTCACCGACAGGTCGGTCGTCATGGTGGACAACCCGGTGGACTACCCGGACCCGGCGGGTATAGGGCTCACCGAAGAGCCTTACATCAAGGCTTCCATCATAATGCCCGACCGGTACATAGGCCCGGTCACCAGACTCATTCTGGACAGGAGGGGAGACAACTACAAGAACCTCTACGTGGGCAAGAAGAGGGTGGAGATAACGGCGGACCTGCCGCTGGGAGAAGTCGTCTACGATTTCTACGACAAGCTGAAGTCCGTCACCCAGGGTTACGGCTCCTTCGACTACGAGATAGAGGACTACAGACCTTCCGACCTGGTCAAGGTGGACATACTGGTCAACCACGAGAAGGTGGAAGCCCTGTCCATGGTGGTGCACAGGGACAGAGCCCGATCCTGGGCCGTGAACGCCTGCAGGAACCTCAGGGATGAGATCCCGCGCCAGCAGTTCAAGATACCCATCCAGGGAGCCATCGGAGGGCAGATAATCTCCAGGGAGACCATAACCGCCCTGCGCAAGGATGTCACTGCGAAGTGCTACGGCGGCGACATAACAAGGAAGCGCAAGCTGCTGGAAAAGCAGAAGGCCGGCAAGAAGCGCATGAAGATGGTGGGCAGCGTAGCCATTCCCCAGAAGGCTTTCCTGGCAGTCCTGCGGCGCGAGGATTAG
>JAFGPK010000061.1 GCA_016936235.1 Candidatus Fermentibacteraceae bacterium
ATGGCCGTGCCTCCCAGCAGACCGATCAGCAGACCGATGTCGCCGAAGGTGCTCCCTCCTCCTGAAAGGGAATTCTCCATTCCGTCTATCAGGAGCTTCATCAGGTAAAGGGGTACAAGGGGCAGGAGTCCCTGAAGGATGGTCAGGACAAGGCCAGCAAGTGTGAGGCCGCGGCTGCTCCTCCATACCATGGAGACAGCTCTGCCCAGCATCAGTCCTCTCCGGTCGTCACCTGGTCCCATGGGACTAATCTATCAACCGCCATCGGGACCAGCCAGCGCGAGGCTGGTGATACGGACGCTTCCGGCTTATCAATTGTTCGTCATGAAGAACCGGCCTGAACCCGATACCGTAACGGCTGCCGCCTGCGAATGGCTACAGGCAGGGGGAAAGGAAGGGGGCTACTCAGGCCCCGACCCCGGAGATGACCATGACCTTGCGCCTCTCCTGTCCCGGGAGACGGGGAGGAGAGGGATGGCCCTGCTCTCCGAGTCCATCTGGATCCGCAGGGAAGAGGCTGTCATGCCCGTGCTTCGCAGGCTGGGGGCGGCGGGTATCACGGTATGGGCCTTCAAGGGGTTCGATCTGGCCCGGAGTCTGTATCCATTCACCGGAGCAAGGTCCATGAGCGACATAGACCTCTTCCTCCGGACAGGCGAGCGCGGACCGGTGCTCGAAGCCTTCAGGGACCACGGCTGGACGGTGGCCACACCCGGACGGGGGATATTCGCCTCCGGCATAGTATCCGAGGTCAAGCTGAGGAAACTGGACACGATGGCCGAGCTTCACTCACACATCTTCTACTTTCCCGCCACCTTCCCAGGATCCCTCCCTCATGACCTCTTCCGCGGAGGCAGGCGGCTTGCCCCCGGCCTCCTGGCCTTCTCGTGGCACAATTCCCTCCTGATGGTGGCGCTGCACGCTCTGATCAACAGCTGGATGAGACCGGTATGGTGGGTGGACCTGTCCCTTCTCTGCAGCAAGGTCACGGAAACGGGGACCTGGAGGGAGTTCACACTGAACGCCACACGTACCCGGCTCGGTCCCTCCATCCACTCGCTGCTGGCCGCCGTTTCATCGAACCTGTGCGCTGAGGTCCCGGGAAAGGTCCTGGACATGCTGGAAAGCCAGGGCAGTGATGGGGAGGCGATCCTGGAAGGGCTGCGGAAGGGGAAGAAGGTGCCTACATTGATGAGTCTCAGGTACCTGAATGGATGGAGGAGGTCCTCCTGGTTCTATGCCCTGATCTGGATGATCATCTCCCGACGCCGGTTCCAAGTCTGGGAGAACCTGCCCCGGATCCCCCCGCAACTCTAGCTGGAAAGCACAGAACTCTTTCTTCGAAGCTCGTGCCCGACCACTACGGCACCGAATATTACCGGCAGGTAGAGGATGAAGAACCTCTGCAGGAGCGTGAACACCATCAGCGAGTCCCTGCCGATGACGGACGCCATCAGGGCCGCTATTGACAGCTCCGCGATGCCGCTTGCGCCGGGGCTTATGGAGTAGTAGGAGATGAACAGCACCAGCGCCTGTATGCACAGTACCGTGAGAAGGTCCCCTGATTCACCCAGCCCTATCATGATGAAGTAGGCCAGAACGAACTTATTGATGTAAAGGACGAAGGTCAGGAAGACTGCCAGCACAGGTATGTAAATCCTCCTGCCCAGGAACATCGAGCACGATTCCCTGTAGGTCTTGAGCTCCTTGACCACTTTTCCCGTGAACCTGTCTATCCTGTTCCTGCAGCGGGGCAGCCTCTGCGACAGAATTCCGGAGAGCTTCTGTATCACCTTCAGGGCTGCCTCCGGCTTCCATACGACCAAGACGTAGAGTATGAGCTGGATTACGAAGACTACCAGGCAGAACAGCAGGATGCTTCTCAGGAGGGGGCTGAAGGAATCCCTTAGGACGTACACTGAGAATCCGGCCGATACGACGAAGAAGATGATAGTGGCCAGCAGGTTGAGCACACCCACCGCAATGGCTTTGCCCATGGAGACTCCCGCATTGTAGTACACGTAGAGCTGGGCGGGGCCTCCGGCGCTCTGAGAGGGAGTCACGGCACCCATGAAGATATTGGCCAGATTTGCCCTGATGCTTGTCCAGAAAGACACATGTCCATCCATCGCCATGAAGTAGATATGGTTTCGAAGCGCTCCCAGTGTCATGTCCACCACCGACAGTCCCAGCACAAGAAGGAAGCAACCGAACTGGATGTGCCTTATGGCCTCCACCGTTCCGCCGGTATGTGTGTAAAGGAATATGCCGGTGAGTGCGGCGATGGTGAGAACGGCAAAGATATAGAGACCCTTTCTTATCCTGGCGCTGTTGAGGCTCGCCAGCTCTGCAGGCAGCTCCTCCGATACTTCTATGGTCGGTCCTTCGGCCTGTTCCGGCCGGTTGTCATCGGTCAACTGTTCCCATTCCAATCATTCCGAGGGTCCGGTCTTCCGGATCGGGACTGTCTTCACTGAAGAAGATAATACACAGGATAGAACTCGGACCAGGAAAGTGGGTATGGATTTTCCGGTTGCTTTTGTCTATCAATCTACATGTGGATCGATTCAGAACAGAAGGGAGGTATCGTGCTGGGAATGGTACTGGCAATATGGAGCACGGCTTTCGGCAACGGGGACCTTATCCCTGTGACGTATACGGCGGACGGGGATGATATCTCTCCCCCGATAGAATGGGAATGCGGGTTCGATGTCGGTTCCTTCGCACTTATCTGTGAGGATCCGGATGCCCCCGCGGGGACCTGGGTCCACTGGGTCATCTACAACATCCCCGGCGAAATCAGGTCCCTGGAAGAAGGCCTTCCGATTGAGGAGGAGCTGGAAGGCGGGATCCTCCAGGGCAGGAACAGCTGGGGCGCCACGGGGTACGGAGGGCCGGCGCCGCCATCGGGCAAGCACAGGTACTTCTTCACGCTCTATGCCCTGGAATCCCGGCTTGACCTTTCCGCAGGAGCCACGGCGGACGAACTCCGTCAGGCGATGGAGGGCATCGTGATCCAGGACGCGGAGATGATGGGGGAATACACCAGGGGGCAGTGATCAGCCTGCTTCGGAGCCGTCCACGGTCTCGACGGTCCAGAACGGAGGCAGTTCTTCGCTGAGCAGGTCCCGGTCCATCTTCTCGATCCTCTCCAGCGGGACGCCGTGGATGTTCCTCTCGTGAGCCGTGGGGGTATCGCAGGATACATGCACTATTGTTACCTCATGCCCGTACGCGCGGGCCAGGTTGTAGTAGGGGGATATCTCCCAGGCTCTGATGGCTGTATTGTCGACGATGACGACCTCCGGGGATCCACCCTCCAGGGATGGCAGTATCTCGGCAAAGCCCCTGAGGCACCAGGCGTGGGCCTCGGATATCCTCTCGCCGTCGAACCTGTACTCCCCGTCCTCGTCGAGGAAGAAGCTGTCCGCGGAATATATACGGGCATCAGGATGGTTCCGTCTCGCCCAGGTCGATTTACCCGCTCCGGGCAGACCTCTCATGATCAGGATCCTGGCCAAACAGCATCTCTCCCGTCAGGTAAGCGGCAATGCTATCAGTTCCCGATTTCCTGCAGCACTTCCAGAAAGTCCTTGTACTCGAGGGCCTGCCAGCTCTCGGCCTCCAGGGCGCCTTCGGACCTGGAGATCAGTGAGACCTTGTGTGCCGTCTCAACATCTGGCGCCTGGTATATGTCCATGAAGTCGTAAGGTCCAAGGATTGCGTAATGGGCTATCCACCTGACCTCGGGACAGGTCTCCCTGACCTTGTGCAGCCATTCCTTGCCCATCTGCTTCCTGCTCATGGAGTCGTGCAGGCTCTTCGGACCGTGCCGGGTCATAAGCACAAAAGTCGGCATGTCAGCTCCTTTCCCTTTTCCAGTAATGATATTTATACAAATCCATCCCGATGGCAAGTACCCGTGTACATTGAAGCGCCATCTGATGAGGGGAACTGAATCGGGTATATTCCAGCTAAAGGACTATCAGGGGAGGTGAAGTCGCAAATGGCGCGTGCCGTGGTTCTCCTCAGCGGAGGGCTTGATTCCTCCACGGTCCTCTACATTGCCATGGACCTCGGATTCAAGGTCCACGCCCTCTCCTTCAGATACGGCCAGAAGCATACCCATGAACTCAGGGCGGCATCAATGGTGGCCGAGAGGGCCGGCGTGGAGGAGCATCTGACAGCTTTTCTGGATCCCCGGCTGTTCAGGGGCTCTTCCCTCACGGGTGGGGGCGAGGTTCCCGACGGAAGGGAGTCCCCCGTTGGATCCGGTCCCATCCCATCGACGTACGTTCCCGCGAGGAACACGGTATTCCTGGCAATGGCCCTGGCATACGCGGAGACCATAGGCTCCCGCGATGTTTTCATAGGGGTCAACGCGCTGGATTACAGCGGCTACCCCGACTGCAGGCCCGAGTTCATCGAAGCGTTCCAGCATATGGCGGACCTGGCCACCAGGAGCGCTGTGGAGGGCGGACCGATAAGGATCCACGCGCCCCTGCTCAGCATGACCAAGGCGGAAATAATCAGCCGGGGCCTCGAACTCGGGGTGGATTATTCGATCACCCACAGCTGTTACAGCCCGGATGAAGCGGGCAGGCCCTGCGGGATGTGCGACGCCTGTGTCCTGAGGCTGCGGGGTTTCAGGGAGGCTGAGGTCGACGATCCTGCTTCGTACTCGAGGGGGAGGAGCAGGGATGCCCTACAGGATTAAGGAGATGGTGCATACTGTCCAGGGAGAGGGTTCCAACGCCGGCAGCGTGGTGGTACTCTGCCGCTTCGAAGGATGCAACCTCTCCTGCGGCTTCTGCGACACGGATCACAGGGGGATCGACGGCAGCGGGGGAGGGGAGTACAGCTCCCCCGAGGCGCTGGCGGAAGCGGCCGCCGGGCTCTGGCAGGGTGATCGCGGCCATGGAAGGGTGCTCTGCACCGGAGGTGAGCCGCTGCTTCAGCTGGACCTGCCACTGGTAGACGCATTCCACAGCAGGGGATTTGCAGTTCTGCTCGAGACCAACGGGACAATTGAGCCGCCGGAAGGGATCGATTTCCTGTGCGTAAGCCCCAAGGACGGCATGATGCCGGTGATGAAAGCGGGGGACGAGCTGAAGCTGCCCTTTCCGGTGGACGGCTCGGACCCCGCGGATTACGCCGGCCTGGATTTCCTTAATTTCTACCTTCAGCCCTTATGGGGCAGGGATCTTGTGCGCAACACCGGGATGGCTTTCAGGTACTGCCTGGAGAATCCGCTGTGGAAGCTCAGCCTGCAGTTGCACAAGTACATCGGAATACCGTAAGAGGGGAACGGAACAATGGAAGTATTCAGGGAGTTCAAGTTCGACGCGGCCCATCTTCTGCCCAGTCTCACGCCCGGTCACAGATGCAGCAGGACCCACGGGCATACTTTCAGGGTAATGGTCCTGCTCGAAGGGGAAATGGGTGAGGAGAGCGGATGGGTCCGGGATTTCGGAGACATCAAGGCCCTCTGCGGACCCGTGATCGAAGAACTGGACCACTCGTTCCTGAACGATATCCCGGGGCTCGAGAATCCCACCAGCGAGAACATCGCCGTATGGATATGGAACAGGCTCAAGCCCAGACTACCCGAGCTGAGCATGGTGGAAGTGAGCGAGACCTCGTCCACCGGCTGCAGGTACAGGGGGAAATGACAGTGGACGTGCAGAACAGCAGGGACTACAGGAACATCACACTGGACGAAGCCGGGATAAAGGACCTGCTGTACCCTGTCACCATACTCGACCGGGAGAGGGAGAAACAGAGAACCGTGGCTTCCATCTCCATGTCCGTGGAGCTTCCCCATCATTTCAAGGGGACCCATATGAGCCGATTCGTGGAAGTCCTCGGCCGTCATGACCGCGATCTTGACGGAAGGACCATTCCCGCCATACTGAACGAGCTTAAGGACGCGCTGGACGCCAGGTCGGCAAGGATCACGATCAGCTTTCCATACTTCCTTGAGAAGAAGGCTCCCGTAACCGGGGTTCCGTCGAAGATGGACTACCTGTGCGCTTTCCGGGGATCCAGCGGTCCCGAAGGGGAGGATTTCGTACTTTCGGTCGGCGTGCCGGTGAGCAGCCTCTGTCCATGCAGTCGCGAGATCAGCAGCTACGGGGCTCACAATCAGAGAGGCCGCATCACCATCGATGTCAGAAGCTTCCAGGATGAGACGGGCGTACCGGAGATAGTATGGATAGAGGAGCTCATCGAGACAGCCGAGGCCTCGGCCTCATCGCCTGTCTACGCACTGCTGAAGAGACCGGACGAAAGGTACGTGACCGAGAGTTCCTACGACAATCCCGTCTTCGTGGAGGACATGGTCAGGAATGCGTCCGAAGCACTTATGGAGGACCCGAGGCTGACATGGTTCCAGGTGACGGCCGAAAGCCAGGAGAGCATCCACAACCATACCGCCTATGCGCGGTTCGAATGGCGCAGGGAAACATGATCTCAGGTTTTTGATCCGCGGTAACAGCTTCAGTACTGGCAGCGGAATTCATTCTTTATTAAATTAGTATGAAATACCCCTGCATGCCGCCTGGAAAGAGGAAGGAATATGGGAGAAGAAGTCGTCAGGTGCACGAGATGCATACTTCCCTCTGCGTACCCCGATGTGGATTATGATGAGAACGGAGTATGCAGGGTCTGCCGCGAGTTCGATATGAAGATGTCGAAGATCGACTGGGAAGCCAGGGAGAGAAAGCTGGAGAAGATACTGCGCCGTTACCGGGGAAGAGGGACGAAATACGATGTGCTGGTTCCCTTCAGCGGCGGGAAGGACAGCACCTACACCCTCTGGCTGATGAAGAACAAGTACGGGATGCGCTGCCTGGCGTTCAATTTCGATAACGGCTTCCTGGACGAGAACGCTCTTGTGTTCGTGAAGAAGGCCGCGGCACGTCTCGGTGTGGACCTTGTCACGTACAGCCCGGACAAGGAACTCATCTACAAAGCCTACAAGAGAGCGCTGGAGACCACCGGGGAATTCTGCGCCGCATGCGTCGTCCTTATCCCCACGGCCATCTTCAGGGCGGCCGACGGCCACAACATCAGGTTGATCGTAGCGGGTTTCTCGGACATCCTGGAAGCTCCTCCCCCTGAAACATCCTATATGGACCGGATCCGCTTCAAGGACATCATGAAGCCGGTCTTCGACCTCAGGGAGCTTCGCTGGGATTACCTCTTCCCGTCCTGGAAGAGAATGTTCGGCGTCAAGCAGATCAATCTTCCCAACTACATCCCCTGGGAACTTCCGAAGATCTACGAGACGCTGAACCGCGAGCTGGATTTCGGAAAGACCGTGGCCGACGTCAGGTACGACTGCCTGGGCACCCCTCACTCCAGCTTCCTCTACAGGATGAGGACAGGGTTCGGCAAGTACGAGTACCTCTACGCCAATATGGTGAGGGCCGGAGTCATCTCAAGGGAGGAGGCGTTGAGGATAGTCGGGGAACGCGAACCGAGAGAGGCCCCCGAGGGGTTCGACAGTTTCCTTCGGAGCATAGGGTGCGACCGGTCGGTCCTCCAGGGGATCGATGAAAAGTCTCTGTTCAACTTCAGGAGCCGCAACAGGCGGCTGAGGGACATGGTCGTGAAGGTCAGGGGAATGCTGCCCTGAACACTCCCCGCCCGGACCCGCCGCTCCCGTGAACACAGACTTCAGTGTTGTTTTTCTCGCCGGACCTGACTATTGTCAACCTGCCGAAGAACTGACATAGAAGGAGGCAGCAATGAGAGTGATAGTTGTTCTTTCCATCCTCTGTGTTCCCCTGTTCGCCCTGTCAGGGGCGGGATCCGACCGGGAGAACATGGAGGAGACAGGAGTGAGCGGCCAGACGGCGGATGATTCGAGGTACGACCAGAAGACCGATGCACCACGGGGCCAGGTCCTCCTGATCCCGGATTCCAACGCAGACGTTGTGGGGATGTTCGATCCCTACGACGGCACCTACTGGGGCGACTTCATCGTTGACGATCCCACGGGCACCCAGTACAATTTCCAGACGCCCGTCAACGCGATGCAGCTGTCTCCTGGCGGACCGGTGCTTGTATCCGATCAGGTATCGGATGCTGTCTACGGCTTCGACGCCACGGGCAATTTCATGTACGTGGTGGGGGACGCCACGTACCTGAACAACGTCAGGGGCATCGACTTCAGGTATGACACGGTCTACGTGACCAGCGGGGACGATTACGTGGCCATGTTCGACGCCCCCGGATCTTTCGCCGGATACTTCATCCAGGACGGCACAGACCCCTTCGACATCATGTTCATAGACGAGGTTGAATCCGGTTCGGCCCTGTACTGCGACATACAGGGCACAACGGATAACGTCAGGCACTATCACGCCGACGGGACACTCCTGGCCGAACTGTTCTCCATCAACTTTCCCGAGCAGGTCCAGGTGGACGTACTCAACCCCGGATATTACCTGGTGATCGGTTTCAGCGAGAACATGATCTACCAGTTCACCATCGACGGCACCATCACTGACAGCTGGTCCTTCAGCGGCGGCCGCGGAGTATTCAGGCTGGGCAACGGCAACCTCCTTGCCACCAACGGTACTGGGGTCCATGAACTGGATGCCTCCACGGGGGCCATAATCGAAACCGAGTACAGCGGGTCCGGGAGGTTCATCGAACTGGCCGACCTTCCCGGTGTCGCCATCGGCGAGGCCTCCTTCGCGGGTATTCCCGCACCGGAGATGTACCTTAACCCCAACCCCTTCCACGAGCAGCTGTCCATCGGTTTCACCCTTGCCGAGGCCTCGAATGTTCGGGTGGACATCTACTCCATCAACGGCAGGATAGTGAGGACCATCACTCCGGGATCCATGGGACCGGGGTCGCATTCCTTGACATGGGACGGCACTTCGGACAGTGGAGAGCTTCTTGGCCGGGGCGTCTACTTCGTCAGGATGACGACTTCCACAGGCACGACCACGATGAAGGTGAACCTTCTGAGGTAGGTTGAGGCTAGCCTGACCACGGGGACGGAGAACAACCTCCGTCCCCTTTTTTGCAGCATTATTGGGTGAGCGCTTCTTCGAATACCCTGAGCACTTCCGGATCGCTGCTCCCGTCGCCCTGGAAGAGGCCGAAACAGGCCTCGCCGGAGTCGCGGTAGGTCCACCAGGTCCAGTGGAGACCGAGCTGGTTCATAACGGACAGCATGTCCCGGGCCAGGACGACCCTGGAGGCTTCGGGAGCGCCGGCGATGACTCCCAGCTCTCCAATGTACAGGGGCGAACCCTGTGAGGCTGCCCACGTGACGGCGGGCATGATTGCCTCCAGGAGCGCTTCCCTGTCGAAGTACTCGTACTCGCCTGCGATGTAGTCCGCCCTGAGGGTAACCCTTCCCCGGTTGTCCGGCGTCCTGACCCAGCATGACATGCTCAGACTCTCCACCCCGTCCAGTGAGATCAAGGGGTCCGTACGGATGGAGGACTGGTTCCAGTAAGCAGATCCCCGGCTGCCTTCGAGGACGGCGCAATGCTCTCCGGAACGTCCCGGCCCGCCCCACTCCGCGGAGAAATCCCCATCCTCGTGTGGATACCAGCTGGCCGGCCACTGGCCCCTCGAGGGGGAGCGCTCCTCGAACCCACCGTTCCACACGGTGTCGGGGCTGCCGACAACTCGGAGCTGCAGGTCGTCGAACTCCACCCTCCCCGTGTTCCCGGATGCCCCCAGTCTGAAGGTCGCCCATTCCGCGTCCTCTGGCGGGGTCAGTGTGCCGGTCTCCAGTTTCACCCAGCGGTCTGATGGTTCATCAAGCGAAGCCTCCTCAGATCCCGAGAGCCATTGGAGTCCCTTGAGGACGTAGCCGGGATAGGACGTGCCCGTCGGGACCGGCGAGTCGGCGCCCCAGTCGGCCCCGGCATGGGTGACGGGGAACGGCTGGTAGAAGTGGATCGTGTATACGAGGGCTGGATCCCGGATGGGCTGGAATCCCCTCTCCCAGTAGCCCACCATGTCCACGAATACTATATGGTCCGGATCGTTCTCCCTGATCGCAGCAGTTATCCTGCCGGAAAGGTCCCACCACATGGACCTCTCCGGGGGCCTCGGTTCGTTGAAGATGTCGTAGCCGGCTATGACCGGCTCACCTTCGTACCTGGCCGAGATCTCGCCCCAGAGTTCCGCAAGGGCATCACCACCCTCCTCCCAGACGTCGGTTCCCGACGCGCTGTTGTTGGGGGGGACAACGTGCATGTCCAGTATGACGTACATGTCCTCTTCGCGGCACCAGTCCAGGTACCGATCGATGAGCGCATAGCCTGACCCGTCCCTGAACAGCTTCCAGTTGAGGCAGAGGCGCAGGACATCGGCGCCCGTGTCCGCAAGACGCTCCACGTCCTCGCGGGTGGCGTACCGGAAGGGGACCTCCGGATCGTCTCCCATGAGATGGTAATAAAGGTCCATGTTGACTCCCCTGAGGGTCACGGGACAGCCCTCCCCGTCCACTATCCGCCCGTCGGACACTCCCAGCACCCCTGAACAGGCTGAGCCTGCCGGCACGGGCTCGAGCAGCAGGATAAGCGGCAGGACCGTCCAGCGAGGAATACCTATTCCTCCATTCCCAGCCTCTGATACTCGGCGTCCACGGTTATGCCGATACCTCCGCGAACCCCGAAATCGGCAACCACTCTGCACCATCTGGGATCAAGGGCCTCGACGAGGTCGTCCAGTATCAGGTTGGCCGCATGCTCGTGGAAGACCCCCTCGTTCCTGAAGGACCAGAGATAGAGCTTCAGGGACTTCGACTCCAGTATACTTTCGTCGGGAACGTACTCGATGGTCAGGGCCGCGAAGTCCGGCTGCCCGGTCTTCGGGCAGAGGCAAGTGAACTCCTCGGTGCGCATCGTGACAGTGTAATCCCTTCCGGGGTGATGGTTGGGAAAAGTCTCCAGTTTCCTTACTGGGGAGCTGTCCCCTCCCAGGACCGTGAGCCCTTCAAGGTCCCTGCTTTCCGTCATTTCAAAAACCGCCTCCATTCCTCATGAAATCTGGGATCAAGGACAGGGCATGCAGTCTCCCTGACCGGCCTGCTCCAGGAAAGAGGGTCCAGGCCCCTCTTCTCCCACAGCCCTGCTCCCTCGACTATGAATCTCCATCTCCATTCAGGTTCCGTGCCCTGCCATTGTACGGCGATGTCCAGCAGATCATCGGGGGAGGATCCCCGCCATGAATCCTCAAGCCGGGCAAGCCGGGACGCCAGCCAGTCTTCCGTCCGGGGTATGTCAGGACCTCCTGCCCTGCCCGCCATTCTCGCGCATCTGATTGCCAGCACGGCTTTCAACTCGCCTTCTCCCGAAGAGAGCCCGGCGCACTCATCGTAATCCTCCCTGGCTTCCGCCAGTCTGTAGAGGGGGCCTGTCCTGAGCCTGTCGGCTCCTTCGCGGTCCCCTGAACCGGCCAGACCCTCCGACGCCCTCCGGAACAGTTCCTCCGCCCGGTCCCACCTGCCCGACCTGCAGGCGAGGTCCGCCAGAACGGATAACGCGGCCGGAAGCCCGGGATTCTCATCCAGCAGAATCATCGCCGCCGTCTCGGCAGCCTGGAGATTGCCCAGCGCAACCAGCAGGCGCACCTCTTTCCTCTGGAGCTTTCTCCTCGCATCAGGGTCGGACTGGCCGCGGAGCCTGTTCCTGGTTGCCAGGAGCCGCCTTCCCAGTCTTCCCTGTTCATCGCTCAAGGTTCACCACCTGCTGATCCCGGGAGACTATATCCATTTCTTCCGCCGGAAGAAGAGCAGCATGAACAGCGCCACCACCAGCATGGCGCCCAGGGTGGCGAAATAGCCGAACTCCCATTTGAGCTCTGGCATGAAACGGAAGTTCATGCCGTACACCCCCGCGATGAAGGTGAGGGGAATGAATATGGTCGCTATTATGGTCAGCACCTTCATCACCTCGTTCATCCTGTTGCTTACGCTGGACAGGTATGTGTCGTGCATGCCGGAGATGATGTCACGGTAGGTTTCGACCGTATCGATCACCTGGATGGTATGATCGTAGAGGTTGCGCAGGAAGACGGAAGTGGAGTCGTTCACCAGCTCCGAGCCGCTCTTCTCCAGCAGGACTATCTCCTCCCTCAGGGGCCAGACCGTCCTCCTCATGAATAGCATGGACCTCTTGAACCTGTGGATATCGGCGATAGTTCCTGGTTCCGGTTCCAGTATGACCCTGTCCTCGACGTCCTCTATCTGGTCTCCGATGGATTCCAGAATAAGGAAGTAGCTGTCAACCACCGCGTCCATGAGAGCGTAGGCCAGGTAGTCGGAACCTGTCCTGCGGATCCTTCCCCTGCCGCTCCGTATCCGCTCGCGGACCGGGTCGAAGACATCACCGGGTTTCTCCTGGAAGGTGATCACGAAGTTCCGTCCAAGGATGACGCTCACCTGCTCCGGATCCATTGCCACATCGTCCCTGGAATACTCCAGCATCTTCAGCACTATGTATATATAGGAGCCGAAATCCTCGAACTTCGGACGCTGAAGGGTGTTAACGATGTCCTCGATGGTCAGTGCGTGAATATTGAACAGCATCCCCAGCTTCTCCACGATTGCCTCGTCATGGATGCCCTCGACATTTATCCATACCACATCACCGGACCTGCATAGCTCGGCGCACTCCTCGGGCGAGGAGTGCTCCTTTTCTTCGTACAGGTTCTCGTCGTATCTCATGTAGGAGATACGGACCTCCTCCATCCTCCGCTTTCCGATGAACACCGGCGTCCCGGGCGGCTGGCTGGCCTGTTCTTTTACTCTTCTTGTGAATCCGCTCTTCCCGGCCATTCAAAGCCCCCTTCCATAGCCTCGCGTGAATATTCATCACCTTTTAGTATAATGTTGACATGATACATGAGCCAGGTCAGTCCTGTACCGGTGCTCATCCCGTCTCAGAACGCCGTTACCTGCGGGTTTCTCTCCGCAGGGTTAAGGGGTGACCATGTCCTCACTTCGCCTGAGGACAACCTGAACAGAGTAAGGGATTCCCAGCCGTACTGCTCCACCACCGGCTTGAGGAAGACGAACCTGGTCTCGACTATCTGTCTCTTCAGCTCAGGGTCGTCAAGTTCCTCCATCCTTCCCCGTATCCTCACCTGCATTTTCTCATCGGTACTCCAGTAGCAGAGCTCCACCCACGGCCGGGCAAGGAGCTGACGGCATACGTCCTTGCCTGTCCCTGTGCAGAAAGTGAGTCCCCCCTCATCCACATGGGGCGTATCCATGGCCCTTACCCTCGGCTGTCCGTCCTCGACGGTGGCCATGAAGGAAGTGGAGTTTTTCCTGACGAAATCAAGGACATCGCTGCGGTCCATCCGTTCCCCTCTCGATTAAGGTTGCCTCTGACATGTTCAGAAGATGATTATAGCGAAATGGTTGTACGATGAAATATTCATGGCGTTACCATGTATAATCATCAAGGAGAGGAGTCCGGCATGCGTATTCGCGCAGAAGCCCTGATGTCAGTTCTTTTAGCGCTCCCGGCGGCGGTATCGGCAGGGCCATGGTACGTTGACCTGGAGGAGACCATGGCGGACCTGCCATGGGTGGTATCAGGGGAAATCCTGGCCGAGGACAGCGGTGTCGTCGCCGTCGTGGTAACAGAATCCTTCATCGGGGACCACGCGGCGGGTGACACGCTGAGCCTGCATTTCTGGGAGATGGGCTCATGGATGGGGGATGCCCTGACACCGGGAGAAGGGTTCCTTCTCATTCCCGATGACACGGGTTCCCTTCAGGTCATAGGGACGCCGGGCCGGGGCTGCTGGCTGCTCAGGGGGTACTTCGACTTCAACGCATTCTGGGTCCATCCCGGTGTGCTGAGCAGGGAGGAACTTCTGACACTCTGCCTGGGCGATACCCTTGCCGACAGGACGGTCGAGACAGAGGTCCGGTTCGCCGGCGGAAGCGAGTTCATCGGGCTCACGCTGCAGGAATCGGGAGAGTCCTGGCAGACGGATTCCCCCCTGGATTGCCTCGGCGGCATGACGCTGGACGGCTGGGGTGTGATCATCGGCGGACAGGATGCTTTCCCGTGGGAGCCCGAAGTGGAGATCATCCTTCATACCGACGATGGAGGACTGCTCAAGCTCTCCGGCAGGGTTGTCGAATGCAGCGGAAGCGTCTACCGCGTCACTGTCTATCCCACGGGCCCGGTGATACTCGACCGGAGGGCTCTTGTGGAGTACATGACGGGGATATCCGTTCCTTCCCCGCCCCGGATCGCTGTGGAGATCTCGGGTGCCGTGCCGGGTGAACTGGGACTGGTGGACGATCCCTGTTTCACGACTGGTGAGAGCGGCTGGCTGCATCTCACCGGGATCGGGGGCCAGCTGGACGTGACAAGCCTTTACCAGACCGGAGACTGTGATTCCAGGCCCCTCTTCGGGTTCGATGCGCCCATGACCTGCACCCGTCCGCTCTACTTCGATTTCCAGAAGCTTCCGGATGGCCCCAGCGGGCATCTGGCCACCGATATAATCGACGCCATGGCAAAGGGATGCGTGACGGGCACTGTCTGCAGGGTCCCCGGCGAGCCCCTGGCAAGGTTCACGCTGTCCATGCCGCGATGACACTGCCGGGTTCTTGTTGATGAAAGACATGTGATGTGCGATAATTGTCCCGGTCGATCCTTGTTTTCAGGCGACGGGCGGGATGAATGCGTAGAACGACTCTTTTCGAGGGACATTACAGGGCGTTAGAAAAGGACTTCCGGGATCTGGTGCCGAAGCTCCTGCCCGGATGCGGACAGCTCTGGGTGATCGCAGCCGGGGCCGAGCAGCTGGACAGGCTGAGGGAGATCCTCCTCGACGTCACCTTCGGTACAGTGTCCGCCGGCATACGGTTCCTCCCCGGCATACGGCATCTTGCAGGGAAGATGCAGCCTGTGCCGGCTCCTCTTGAGACCGTCAGCCACTCTGACAGGACGCTGTTCGCCCTGAGGGCAATGGAGGTCCTTGAGAAGGGCGAGCCCTTCCACCAGCTCCGGGACAATCATGAAACAGCGCATTCCCTGGGTACGTTCTTCGAGGACCTCTTCGAACACGGCATCAATCCCGAACTCTACCGGGTCACATCCCTCTCGCTGTCCCGTGAACAGACATCCACGGAGCGCGCGGCAGGAAGTCTGCTGACAGCTTACGGAGCCCTTCGCGAAGATCACTACGTCTCCTGCGCGGACATGATAATGGAGAGGGATGTCCGGGCGGCTGAAACCGATACGTTCGTTTTTTACGGCTTCTACGATCTCAATCCCCTGCAGCGCCGTTTCCTTAAGAGGCTGCTCAGGGATTCCGGTGAGGTGTACTGGTTCAGTCCGGTCACGGAGAATTCCCGGTGGGAAAGCGTATACCGCAGGACGAGGAAGCTCCTGGATGATCTTGGTTCAGGGAGCGCCGGAAGGTCGGACAGGGACGTCCCGATGAACGAGTTCGGCTCCTTCCTGGAGTTCCTCGGGACCGGCGGCGTGGCTTCCCGGCCACCGGCGGGTCTTCGGGTGACGGCGGCAGCCGGCGAGATGGGAGCCTGCAGGGCCGCTCTGGACAGGATATCCGGTCTCAGGGCGGAGGGAGTACCTCTGTCCGGTATAGCCGTGGCGAGAAGAAAGGGGGAGGGCGACAGCCTTGTCCGGATGGCTTTCCATGAGGGAGTGCCGGTGAACTCGCCGCTTACGTCGAGACTGGTGCGGATGCCCCAGGCCCGTTTCATTCTCGATCTCCTGAGATTCATGTGCTGTGACTTCTACCACGTCTACCTTGAGACAGTGCTTTCATGGGGAGTGTTCAGAGAGGAGTTCCGGGCCGATGCTTCGCAGGTTGCGGGGATTTCCTCGGACCTCGGCATAAGGATAGGCATCCAGCGATGGAGGGACTGGTATGCATCGGATGAGGGACAAGGGGAACTGGGGCGGCTGCTGAGAAAAGTGGACGAATTCCATGGAAGCCTGCCGGAAAGGGCTGCACCGGCAGTGTTCCTAAAGAGGCTCCGTGAGTTCATCCGGGAAGTGACCGTACTGGATACGGAAAGCGCCCTTGGCTGGTCCCTGTTCGACACTTCGAAATTCAGGTTCGCACGCGGATTGACCCTGGAGTCCTTCAGCGAGTCTCTGGGGCTTCAGTACCGGTCAGTGGAGGTCCGGTTGAGGGAAGCGGACACCGGCGGCTTCCAGGTACTGACAGTGGAGAAGCTGAGGGGAAGCTCCTACCGGAGCGTGATACTCATGGACATGGAGGAGGGAGTGTTTCCAAGGCCGCAGGTTGAGGACCCAAGGCTCAGCGAGGAGTTGAGGGGAAAGCTGCAGCTGGCCCTGAAATCACAGCGGGAGGCGGAGGACGCGCTCCTCCTGAGACAGGCGGGAGAAGCTGCTGAGGAGACCCTTGATATCATTTACCGTGAGCAGACAGGAGACGGGGCCGAGATTGCACCTTCGCCCTTCATCGCTCCCCTTGTCGTTCCCGCGGACGGGACGGCGCCCGACCCGCGCTGGTTCGTCAGGGAGTCCTCCTCCCCCGTCCGGCAGCTCCTGGGAGGGGGGCATCCCGGACAGAAGACGGCCATGGGAGCACTTGACGGCGCCGTTCCGGACGATCCGGTCTTCCACAGCGCCCTCAGAGCCGAGAGATCGCGGATGGACTTCTCTTCCTTCGATGGATACGACGGCATCCTGGACAGGTCTCCGGTCGAATTCCACAGGTGGAGTCCCACCCTCCTGGAGCAGTACGCGAGGTGCCCCTTCGCTTTCCTGGCCGGGAAGTGCTGGAAGCTCGAGCGCAGGGAACCGGTGGACATCGGCAGCACCCCTGACGCCGCCACCCGCGGCAACGTCATACACGAATCGGTGGAGAGGATCGTGGAGCTTCACGGATTCCTTCCCCCTCCGGACGCCGTAAGAGGGATCGTGGAGGAGACGGCGGCGGTCCATGACCTGGCGGCGGTTCTGGGAGCGGATTACCTGTGCAGGATGTTCGTCGAGAGGGAGAGCGAAGCAGTACGCAGGAGCCTGGCGGCCATTCATCCCCGTGGATGGAGGTTTGTCGCCAGCGAGGTCGATCTCGCCGGAAGGCTGGGTGACATGGAGATCGGGGGCAGGGTGGACCTTCTGCTGGAAGACACGGCGTCAAGGCTGGTCCTCCTGGACCTCAAGAGCGGCTCGCTGCCGAAGAGTTCGGACATCGAGAAGGGATACCTGTTCCAGCTGCCATTCTATTACCAGCTGGCTCTTCAGAACTTCCCCGACAGGATCGCCGGCTCCATGGCCTACGTATCCATATCGCAGAGGACCCCGGGGAAACTGTCTGAGTGGGACGCCGGGAGGATGGCTTCCATAATGGACGGGGTGAGGGCGAACGCAGAGACCATCGTGGGAATGATCCGCAGGGGCCTCTTCCCGCCGGCTCCCACGGCGCGCTGTGATTGCTGCCCCTACAGAGGACTCTGCCGCCTCACGCCCAACGACAGGATAAGGGCGAAGGTCCTGGCTGACGGCAGGATGGATTACTTCAGGGGAAGGCTGAGCCTGAGATGAAGGGCGCGACCGCTCCTCCCGACCAGCCCGTGAGGGAAGCCATCGCGGCCGAGACCGAGAGGAACGTATCGGTCCAGGCCGGTGCCGGGACCGGCAAGACCACGCTCATGGTCCGCAGGGTGTCGGGTCTGGTGAAAAAGGGGATTCCGCTGGACAGGCTGGCGGTGGTGACCTTCACCGATGCGGCGGCAGCGGAACTGCGCCTGAGGATAAGGCGCAGGCTGAAGGAGGAGGCTGACGGAGGATCATCCGAATGCGCCGGGGCACTGGAGAACATTTCGTCAGCCTGGATCTCGACGATACACGGTTTTGCATCAAGGATACTCAAGGAGTATTTCAGCCTCGCAGGCGTGGATCCGGCGTTCGCAACCACGGAATCACACTTCACGCCTGTGGAGATAGCCAGGGAGTGGGACAGCTGGCTGATTTCCCTCTGCCCGTCACCCGGGGATATGAGGCTCCTTTCAGAGACAGGCACCGATGTTCAGAAGATGATAGCACTGGGCATGGAGCAGAGGCGCTGGCTGGACTCTCCGGAGATGGTCGGGGGCGCCGGGACCGTATCCGATATCTTCATTGACTTCATGGAAACGCACGGAGCCGCGGTGGAATCCATGATGCGCCAGTGTTCGGACCATTCCGACAATCTATACTTGATGGCGGAAGACTTCATGGAAGGTCTGCGGAGACTGGAGCGCCGGATACCTGAACCTGAACCGGACCTGGTAGTCGATATCTACGGAAAGATTAACCTGAACTCAGGCTCCGCGGCGCACTGGACCGACAGGACCCTGGCCAGGAGTGTCCTCGGAAGAGCCAGGGACAGGTTCAGGGAGATATCCGGGACGCTCTGCGCGGGAAGGCTTACCGAACTTACGTGGAACCTGGCCGGAAGGTTCGCGGAGGAGCTGAGGAAAGGATGGGACGGCGACAGGAGCAGGCTGTCCTACGATGATCTTCTCTATACGGCCTGGCGGGCGATATCCCGCAGCGGGAAACTGGCCGGGCTGCTGGCGGACAGGTTCGACCACATTCTGATAGACGAGTTCCAGGATACCAGCCGTGAGCAGACCCGGCTTTTCATGTCGTTCCTTGAGCAGGACGGCTGCATTCCCAGGGGCCGTATCACCATCGTGGCCGATGACAAACAGTCCATTTACGGATGGCGGAACGCCGACATAGAGACCTACAGTGAATTCAGGGACAGGCTGGAAGCATCGGGAGCCCTTTCGGCGAGCATCACCACCAACTTCAGGAGCAGCCGCTCCATAATCCGGTTCGTGAACAGGTTCGGAGACAGACTCTTCCGTGGACGAGTTCCGGAGGAGGTTCCCTTCGGCTGTGATTACTCGCCCATCGAACCCCGTCCAGGTGCTCCCGAGGGAGACCCGGTACGAGTGATGAAGCTTCCTGAAATGCCTCTGGAGCTGAAGAAGACCCACAGCGCTCCTTCATGGCTGGCGGAGCTCCAGGGCAGATGGTTCGCCGGACTGGTGGCGGAGGGATTGAGTTCGGGTGATTCCCCCGGGGACTACGCCCTCCTCTACAGGTCAGGGACCCATATGCACCACTTCGTCGACGCCCTCGAGAGGGAGGGTATACCTTACAGGGTGAGTTCATCCAGGGATTTCCTCCGAAGGCAGGAGGTAATCGACCTGAGGGAGCTGATGAGATGCCTGCTCTATCCGGATGATGCTCTTGCATGGGTTCATACGCTCCGCTCGTACTTCTTCGGCATTGCAGACGAAATCATCACCGAGACCCTCGCCTCAGGGGTCAGGGGATACCGGACCGCCGCAGGCTGTGCCCCCCCGCAGGTAGCCAGGGCCAACGCAGCGCTATCGATGCTCAGACAGGGTCTTCTGACGCTGGATCCGGGCGATTTCCTCATGGAACTCTTCTATCGGACCAGAATGATGGCCGTACTCTGTGCCGGCGGTTACCAGGTCACGAGGAGACTGGGAAACCTGCAGCACATTCTGGAGCAGGTGCTTTCCGGAACAGTTGGATCTCCCATGGAGCTGTTGCAGCTGCTTGACGAACGTCTTACGCCGCGAAGACCCGAGGAACCATCAAGGGTCCCTCCGGAGGGAGGAGCCGTGACCATCTCCAGTATCCACTCCGCGAAGGGACTGGACTGGAAGACAGTGGTGCTTGCGTCAATGCCCGCCAGGACCCGCAGCGACAGGGATGCGGTCATCTCCTACGATCACGGGGAGAAGGCGGCTTTCGATTTCCGATTATCCCTGGACGGCATGGACAGGATCAGGGTGCGGTCCCCCTACTGGGCGGACATAGTCTCCATCGAGAAGGCCCGTTCCCTGGCTGAGGTCAGGAGGCTGCTGTACGTGGCGGTGACCCGTGCCAGGGAATCACTCTTCGTACTTGCTGAGCCCCTGGAGAGCGACAGCGTGTCGGACGCCGCGATCCTCTGGGATAGCGTCATCGCTGCACTGCAGGATGACCCCGGCTGCTGCATGGTCGATGAGCTTCAGCCCTTGGACCCGCTTCCTGCCGGACCCGTGGAAAAAGCCCGGGAAACGCTGCATGATACTTCACCGGAACCAGAGGAGCCTCTTCTCTTCGGTATAGAACCCGTGCCGGGTGACTGGCAGCCCCGCGGCGCCGCCCTGGGAGACATGGTCCACCAGGTCATGGAGAAGATAGACATGTCGGACCCCGAAGGGTGGTTGACCGGTCATGGAGCGTTCCTTGGAAGGCTCTACGGCAATGATCTCGAAGAGGTCAGCCGGCTCTGCCTGACATTCTTCGAAATGGAGCTTCCCTTCGACCTGAGGGCTTCCACTGTCCTGGGAAGGGAGTACCCGTACTTCGTCCGGACGCCCGAGGGCATCAGGAAGAGGTACATCGACCTTCTGCTCAGGACCCCTGACGGAAAGCTCACCGTGGTGGACTACAAGACCGACAGACTGGATGGCGCGGGATCCGGGGATGCGGTGGAGGGCTACATGAAAACCCAGGGTCACTACTTGAGGGACATGGAACGGGCCTTCGGAGAGAAGCCCCGCGGCTATCTGGTCTTCATCCGCCACCGTCTGGTCAGGGAAGTGTCCGGGTCAGCCAGCTCGGGGGACTGAGAGCGGAATGAGGCCCTCCCTTTCCCCGGTCCGACAATTACGGTCTGGTTCATTAGACCCTAATCATTGACAATCAGGACCATTTGAACGAAATTACACTGGTAAACCCACTTCAATTTTTAGGAGGAATCGTATGAAATTCACCCTTTTCTTGATGATGCTGGCTCTGGCGGGATCCGCCGTTGCCCAGCCTAGCAGTGTCCTTGTCTACAACGATACCTACGCGGGTTATGGCGACGCCGTCCTCACGGCCATCGGCAACGTCTGGCCCGGGGCCACCGTCGACGCCTTCACCGGCGGCGCCGCAGGCCAGCAGTCATTCAACACCGCTCTCGCCGGCGGCAGCTACGATGTCATCATAGTCGAGTGCTGGTACTACGATACCGACGATCTTGACTGGGCCGCCGTGGCGGACCACTACGACACCGCCGGAGGCACCCCCATATACGCCTCCAGCTGGGAGTGGTCCACCGGCACAAGCGGTCAGATGGACCTGGCCAACGCAATGGGAGTATGGCTCGTCACACCTGATTACAACTGGAGCCCCCACTACGTATGGGATGCAGGCCATCCCATCGTACAGGACATCACCGACTGGACCCAGTCCGACCCTGGTATAAACTGCAAGAACTGCTGGATGTCAGTCAACAATGCCACTCCGGTGACCGGATGGGATCCTTCGCCAGTTGCCGGCATGGCGGGCATCTGCGTGGCCAGCGACGGCCACAGCGTTATTTCCGGCTATGGCGTGGCCTACGCCAATGACGGAGTCAACATCTGGGAGAACATCCTGGGGTTCATGGCCAGCGGAAGTTCGCTTCAGGAATCAACATGGGGAGCGATCAAGGCCAGCTTCTAGCTCTTCTGATTCGGATAACGAAAGGAAGCCGGGGACACATCGTCCCCGGCTTCCTCTTTTGTAACCGCCGCGACTACAGCGAACAGAAGGCCGTGGTCGCGCCCCATCCGTCGGTGAGGGCCTCGTAATCGCCCGTGTCGGGGTTGGTCTTCCAGAGGGTGCCCTCCCAGATCGTGTACACGTAACCGTTCGCCACGGCCATCTCGGTTACGCCGCCGTAGCCGCCGCCGAGGTCCGCGTATTCGCCGGTGTACGGATCCACCCGGTAGAGGCCGTCACCCTGCACCACGAAGAGGTCGCCGCCGCTTCCGGTCATGGCCGTGGTCCCTGCGTAGCTGGAGGGGAGTTCCGTGAAGTCCCCGGTCGCCGGATCGGTCCTGTAGAGGATGTCGTTCTGCAGAACCATCAGCGCTCCTCCGGCCCATGCCAGAAGCGCTGTGCCGTAGTATTCTCCCGGAATGGCCTCCCAGCTTCCATCGTAGGGATCCGCCTCGTATATGATGCCGTTCTGGCATGCGTACAGGTAATTGCTTCCCGCGGTAAGCGCGATGGCGCCCTGCCACGAGGACGAGAGCGATTCCCACTCCCCTGTCTCCGGGTCGGCCGTGTAGAGCATGTCCCCCTGGATCGCGTAGAGGTACCCGTCGCAGGAAGTGAGCAGCTCGGTACCGGTCCAGGTGGATGAAAGCGAGATCCAGGACCCGTCGCCGGGGTCGACGCTGTAAAGATAGTCGCCGTCGACGGCATAGAGCCACCCGGCCGAGGCCGCGCCGGCCATTGTCAAAAGTATCACTGCGGTAAGGGCAAGAAGTCTCATTCTTTCTCCTCTCGATGTTTCAGGACCCTGATTTCCGCGATATACTGTCAGTTCCCGTCCCAGCCATGGATCAGCGCCAGCATCCACCAGACGGCCCGGCCTTTCTGTCTGCAGCTCTCGAAGGTGGTGTGCGCGGCCTCGTCCCCGTTGAACTCCTCGTGCTCAACCGGCACCTGCACTCCCGACCAGGAATAGGTGCTGTGCTCCCACTGGGATGAAGCTGCGTTGTACCACCAGGAGTCAAGGTCGGCGAAGTCGAAGAGGTACTTGCTCTGATCGTCGCAGAACTGACGGACCTGCTGGTTCCGGAGGTACCGGTTGTAACCCTCCTCATCGGTGTTCTGTGCGTTTCCGGTCATGTATACGAAGGTGACGGAGGGATACTCGAGTTCGAGGGTCGACATTGAATCCAGGTAGGCCTGGACCTGCTCCTGACCGTAGTAGTCCATCTGACAGCACCAGCACCACATGCATACGTTTATGGAGGGATTGTGGTCCAGCACGTCCCTGGTCATCTCCATACCCTCATGGGACTCCCAGAAAAGCTCGGGGGTTATGTAGGTCTCCCCTTCCTGGCCGTCGAAGATACAGAGAGCGCCCGCGACTGCAGGGAGATAACTGTCGCCTGTTTCCACATCGAAGGTCGGGTCATCCGACTCCAGGAGAGAAAGGCCGGTGGTGAGCTGACCGCCGTGAGAAGTATGTGCGTAGTGCACCCTGATCCCGTCCTTGACCCCCGTTATCCACTGGTCCGGTATCTGATAGATGTCAGTGCAGGTGTGGTCTATGAGCCCGGCGAAGTTGAAGCCGCCTCCTCCGCCGCCCTCTGGTCCGGTAGCGTCACTGCCCGAGCAGGCGGAAACTGAAAGAAGAAAAAGAAGACCTGCCGGAAGGCCGATTGCCAATGACAGTAACTTCCTCGAATCAGCCACTTTATTCCCCTCTCGTCCGGATAGTTTTTTGTAATAGAACGATGACAGATTAAAATGATGGGAAAATGCCTGCAAGTCAACCAAAAAAGCGGGGGGGCGTCCGCCCCCCCGCTCTTACACGGCTCTGAACTCTACCTGATGACCATCACTCTTGCGATGGAGACTTCACCGCCTGTCTCCAGACGGAGGAAGTACATTCCGGGAGTAAGACTCGCGGTGTCCCAGCTCATGCTCTGAGAACCGTTGAGGCTTCCCCTGTAGGGAGTGGCCACAAGACGTCCCGCTACGTCGAAGACGTTGAGCTCCGAAGGGCCGTTTCCGCTGAGAGTTACTACCGCGGCGGACCTTACCGGGTTGCTGACAAGGATATTGTCCGTGGCCGAAGGGGTCTCCGACTCGCCTATGCCCACGTTGCCCCAGATCTTCATGGCCAGAGAGGGGTCGCCCATGAGGTTGTATCCCTCGTAGTAGTAAAGGGTCCTTCCTCCTCCGCTGTAATACTCGAAGACGGCCAGTTTACCGCCGTTGAGGAAGCCCATGGGCCAGTAGATTGTCTGGCCGAGGAAGAAGTCGTACTCTCCCCTCTCCTGGATGTCGTCCTCGTCCCAGTAGGAGGAGGGTACCGAGCCCCAGAACCACAGACCTCCCCTGTCGGGGGTCCTGGTCCAGGTCTCGCACCAGGCGGTGGAAGTGGAGTAATCGCCGGTGAGACACGCGTGGGAGAGGACGCCGGGAAGCATGTCGCCGTTGTTGAGCTGGTTGAAGTTGCTGATTCCGAAGGACATGTCACCCCAGCTGGTGGTGCTGCCGTGGCCGGAGAAGGTGAGCATTGAAACGCCGCCGTTTATGGAGGCGACCGCGTCGGCAGCCGTGCCGCCGGAGTGGGGGTAGACCTTGTCCCACGTGTAGCCCAGGGGATCGAGATATGTATCGATGCAGTAGTTGTGCGTTCCCTCCGAGATCGAGTAGTTGTCGCTGCTGGCTATCCAGCAGGTGTTCTGCACCCATGGGGTGGAGCCGGTGACGGTCTGCTCGTAGTTGATGACCCTGTCGGCCATGAGCACCGCCTGGCCCACACTGGTGACCGAGAACCTTCCTATGAATGCGTCCGGGATGTAACCGCCGTCATCGAGGGTCACGTAGTAGAGGTCCGTCACTCCGCTGTACGCAGTGGCCGTGTTGCCCGGAAGGTAGCCGGTGTCACCGACAAGCAGGATGTAAACCGGAGGATTCGTCCAGTTCTCGATTGCATCCAGAATGTAAGCCTCTATCTGCGAGGCTGAAGTGCCGGTGACGCTCAGATCGACCATGGTCACATCGAACCCCTGGCTCTCCTTCCAGGTGACGAAGTCGTCCATGCCCGTATCCACGAAATCCTCGTGCCCGATTATCAGATAGGGGGCGGGAGGGGTATCAGTCCCGCTCTCGAAGGTCCCGTAGTTGACCGTCAGGTCGGACAGTATCTCCTCGAAGGGTGGTGCGTAGTAGCGGCTGGCATTGGAGTACGTTGCGGCCAGGTCCCCTCCCTGGAAGGTGAGGGATACAGTGGCCTCCGAGAGGAGCTGACATCTGTTGATCGAAGGGTCCCACCGGAGGGGAAGGACCTCCACCAGCGCCAGGTTGCGGCCCCTCATCTGACCTGCATAGGTTATCCTGACCCATTCCGAGGGATAGGCGGCTCCGTTGCCGTAGACGTCCTGATCCAGTTCCATTGTGTAACTGCTTCTGGGACTGTTCTTGGGAGCCGACATGATACCCGGCTGTATCGGCCATGCGGGTCCGTTTAGATCCAGGATGGTTTCGTCGGAGACTGTCGAGACTACGGTTGCTCCTGCCGGGATCTCTATCCAGGAGCGGAAGACCGGCATTCTTGGATAGGAGAAATCGCTGGTGCTCTCGGCACCCTCGATGACCGCTGCCGAGAAGTCCCGGCCGCTGATGGGAATGGTCCTGAAGATCGGCTGTGAAGCAGACAGATCGAAAACGATGCCCTCCGGGGACGATTCCAGGATTGACAGACCCGAGGCCAGGAGCCCTCCGGTGACCATCAGTACAATACAGATAAGGTACTTCATGCATTTCCTTTCGTCGGCGAGTTGGGATGTATTATGATTGCTTAGTGAATCTTGGGGTAATGCTGTATTTACACAACTTAAGAATACAGGATTCGGTTCCCGGCGTAAAGGTCTGGATCTCATGCTTTTTCGTTTGATTTTATTGCTGATTCCCGCCCTGTTAGAGGCTGATGCATCATCCACCCCCGAGGGTGTTTCCCTGGTACTCTCCGGCGGCGGCGCCAGGGGATTCGCTCATGTGGGGGTCCTGCTGGCCCTGGAGGAGGAGGGCGTCCTTGTAAGGGATGTCACCGGGACCAGTATGGGAGCCCTGGTGGGAGGTCTGTACTGCTGCGGGTACTCACCTCACCTGATCGACTCCATCGTGAGGGACACGGACTGGGGCTGGCTCTTCTCATCAAAGCCCGACAGCCGGCTCACCATGCTTCCCCTGCGGCTCTCGGCATCCCACGACATACTGACGCTCCAGGTCAGGGGATTTCAGCCCCTTCTTCCCAGAAGCGCCATCTCCACTCAGAGGGTTGCGTCACTGCTGTCCTCCCTGACATCACCGGTACAGGTGGAAAGGGGATTCTCCTTTGATTCCCTGCCCATTCCTCTGAGGCTGGTCGCCTTCGACCTTGTGACGGGCCGGAGGATAGTTCTTTCAAGAGGAGTGCTGAGCGTCTGCCAGCTGAGCTCCATGGCGGTACCGGCGGTCTTCCCTGCTGTGAGGATGGGAGGCATGCTCCTCGTCGACGGAGGGGTCGGGGACAATCTGGCCGTCGATGTGGCGCTTGAAACATGGAGTGGACCCGTTCTCGCCATCGACATCTCCTCCGATGAACCGGACATCCCGGAGAACCCATCGCTTGTGCAGGTGGGCAGTTTGACATACAGCGCTCTCTCGTCCAGGATCAACGAGTTCTACGCCGCTGAGCCCGATTTCTATTTCAGACCGGATCTACACGGAGCCAGGAGCTACGCATTCTCAAGCGAAGCAGCGGATACGCTTATAGACCTCGGCTACAGGGAGATGCTGAGGTACCTTGAAGAACACCCGGAAATTCCCAGGGGGGACCGCCCATCCGCGGATGGGATCGTGCCGTCCCGGGAGGCCTGTATCATCGACTCCATCAGTCTGACCGGGCTCGAAAACGTCTCCGACGAAGCAGTACTCGACTGGATGCTTCTGACCCCGGGGGATTCCGTCCTTCCCGAAGACCTCAGGGAAGCCGCAGAGAGGCTGTATGCGTCAGACCTCTTCGAAAGGGTGGACTACCGTCTCGAACCTGCCGGCTTCCCCGGTTCGGTCGGACTGATATACAGCTTCGTAGAGAGGGAACCTTCCTCCATAGGAATCGGGATGACCTACTCCGACCAGTTCGGCCTGGACGGAAGGATCACATACAGGCACCAGAACTTCATGAACGAAGGCGACCATTTCCTGGTGAACCTGGGTGGGGGCGACAGGTACCTTTTCGGTGAGCTCAGGCTCCTGGACCTGACATCCGGAAGAAGGAAATGGTTCGCCGATTATTCCATGGCGGTGTATCAGATGAAAGTGCGGAAGTACGAAGAAGACGGAAGCTCCACCATTCCCGTGGAGACCTTCGGATATGCCCAGGCCTCCAGGGGGTTCTCTTCGGGATGGTCCGGCCTGAACGAACTGGGTATATCCGGCACCGTCCACAGGTACGGATCCGGGGAACATGAAGGCTTCGCCTCCATATTCCTCGCCCATCTGACGGAGACGGTTGACGACCCCGTGTACCCTGGTTCCGGAATGAGGATAAGCGCGAAACTGTCATGGGCACCTCTTATGACCCATAAGCAGATCTCGTTCCAGTACGACCTGCTGGGAGCGTTTCCTTTCCTCAGGAAGGGCACGATGGTCATGGGACTCTGGGGACAGGTACTGTCAGGCACTACCTGGGAATGGCAGCGGAGCAGGCTTACGGCAGCCAGGACTATCCCCGGGATGCCTCTGTATTCTCTGCCTGCCAGGCAGAGGGCAGCAGGGTATGCATGCTTCAGGAGACGGCTGAACGGCCCCTTCTTCCTCTCGCTGGAAACCGGGGCCTCCTGTGACTGGGATACGCCTCTGGAAGTCGACGAGAGCGTCTGGACATGGGGGGCGGGTCTTTCGGTTGGTCTGGATACCCCGATGGGGCCGGCTTCGGTAAGCTGGGGATGGTCGGACCGTTATCACGGAAGATGGACCGTGTCCGTGGGATCGGAACTGACCTACGGTCCGGGGAGGTAGGATGGCCGTCATAAGGAGATCTGGCGAGATCAGGGCGGACAGGGAGACCGCTCCCGGGTACAGCAAGGTGATCTCCCGAATACTTGCGGGTCCGGCTAACGGATGCGATGACATTACTGTGAGGATGGTCTCCATCGGTCCGCAGGGGCGGCTGCCCAGGGCTGAGTACGGTTTTCAGAGGATCATCACCGTGGTCCAGGGTGAACTCGTCTTCATGGACGGGGATGGGACCGTTCATTTGGTGGGTCAGGGGGACGTTGTGATCGTGAGACCCTTCGAGAGGCATCACTTCCAGAACGATTCCACTTCGCTGGCCAGGATACACGTGGCAGAGACCAAAGGTGCCTGACCGCTGTCCGGTCCCTTGTACATGGTGCCGGCTGGAATAATACTGAATGGGGGGAGCGGGATGGGAATCCTTTCGTGGATTGTGGCGCTTTTCATACTCGCAATGATAAATTTCGCCACGGGCATCTCCGCCATAGGGAGGTTCATCGCGACCTGTCCGAGGATTACCGGGCCGGGGGACCTGTCCGATTTAAAGGCGATGGTCAGGAAGCAGATGTACCGGGCGCTGCTGCAGATAGTGCTGCTGGGTGGGATGA
>JAFGPK010000062.1 GCA_016936235.1 Candidatus Fermentibacteraceae bacterium
GATCCGCATGGGCACCGTACTTGAAGAGGATGATGAGGAGTGCGAGGTCAATGGCCTGGATTTCGTGAACGGGATACCCGAGACCTACGTTATCAGTTCAAGGGATATCAGGAACGCCCTCAAGGAAGTCATCGCCACCATTGTGGAAGCGGTGAGGCACGGCCTTGAGAAAACACCTCCGGAACTTGCCAGCGATATCGTCGACAGGGGAATAGTACTCACCGGCGGCGGTGCTCTGCTCAGAGGGCTGGACAGGCTCCTGATGAGCGAGACCGGTCTGCCCATCAGGATAGCTGACAACCCGCTGTCCTGCACTGTCCTGGGTGCCGGAATAATACTGGAGGACATCTACCGGTACCGCAGCCTCCTGATCCAGTGACATGGCCATTCCCGGAAAACTCGGCGCAGGACAGAAGGGGATAGGCAGCAGGAGATATCTCGTTTACCTTTCCGTTTCCCTGGCAGTCCTTCTTTTCGGACCTATCCTGATAGGAGGCCTCGGCAGCTGGCTGGGGGCAAGGTTCTCCGGCCTCTTCTTCGCCGATTCGGGATCACCGGCCGAGGAAAAGCTCAGGAACGACATAATGGTCCTCATGCTTGAGAATTCAATCCTTCGGGAAGAAGCGCTCAAGGCGGAGGAGTACCGGACCCTCCTGGGAATTACCAGAACCGATGAGAGGGAAGCCGTCCCCGCAAGGGTCCTCTACCGGTCTGAGGGACTGGTCACGGGTACGATGGTGGTGGACAAGGGCAGAAGGGACGGAGTGTTCGAGAACTCGGTATGCATCTCCGCCGAAGGTCTGGTGGGAGTGGTCAGCCAGGTTGGGGAGGCGACCAGCGAGGTCCTGCCCATAACCAATCCTTCGGTCAACGTCAGCTGCGTCACATGGCCGTCCGGAGCGTACGGGATACTGCAGTCGTCCTCCGAAGGGTCGCTGAGCCTTGTGTACGTTGACCTGACAAGCGAGGTGCAGGCCGGTGACCAGGTGCTCACTTCCAGGTATGGCGGTGTCTTTCCCGACGGCCTGCTGGCGGGACGCGTCATAGGCATTTCGTCCGGGGAGCCGGGGCTTGCCCTCAAGCTGGACGTCGAGCCGGCGGTGGATTTCCAGAGCACCGGAGAAGTACTCATCCTCCTTCCCGAAGATGTCCCGGGGAATCAGTAGACGCGGGGGCTCTGGGTCCCCCTGGAATGCCGGGTGATAATTGCATATCAGAATTACAGCCATGATAATGACGGTGATATTCCAGTTCATGCTGGAACTGACAGCCGGCAGGATATTTATTGCCCCTTCCCTGATACCCTTCATGCTGGTCTACCTTTCGGAGAACTTCGAGAGCAACTGGGCTGTGGACGGTGCCTTCTGGTCGGGTCTGTGCCTGGATCTGCTGCTTCATCAGCCCGCGGGCTCATCCTCCCTGGCTTTTCTGGCGGGTATGTACGCCGCGGGTCTTTTCAGCAGGGTCTCTTCCGGGGAGGGCAGCGGTTACCTTATGAGCATGACTGTGATAGCCGTGCTGGTATCCGACGCCGTCTTCATCATCGTGGCGTCGAGACCCATCGGAACAGGCCTGAGCCCTGCGCTCCTGAAGGTGTTTCCCAGAGCCGGCCTGACGGCGCTCACCGCCGGAACCATTCTCTCCGGGGCATCATGGCTTACCGGTTTCCGCTCCCGGAAGGTCACGGGGTGAGGAATGAATTCTGAGAGGAAGCGCTGGGTATTCTACTCGTACATGGCGGTGACGCTTCTCCTCTTTCTCTTCATGGGCGGCAGGCTCTTTTTCCTGCAGATATTGAGGGGCGATTACTACAGGGGTCTTTCAAGCCAGAATCATATCCGCGTTGTCATAAAACCCGCCCCAAGGGGACTCATACGCGACAGGAACGGCGTGGTTCTCGCGGACAGCCGGCCCTCCTTCATCGTTACCGCCGTCCCTTCGGAATTCGACAGAGCCAATATCGACCTTGTGGCATCCCTTCTGGGCATCACGGGGGAATCCCTTGCCGATATCCTGGAAGGGGCTTCCGGCGTGCCGCACAGACCGGTGGTTATCAGGGAGAGCATGGGGGTCGAGGATATCAGTCCCATAGCAGAGTGCATTTACCGCATACCGGGAGTTCTGATAGACATCGCGCCGCTGAGGAGATATCACAGACCCGAGGATTTCTGCCATGTCATAGGTTACGTTGGACTCGCGGACGACCCGGAGTCGTACCGTGGAGAGATAACGGGGAGGACCGGAATAGAACGGAGTCTCAACGATGTCCTGCACGGACAGCCCGGCCTGCATCGCGAGGTGGTGGATGCCATGGGACGCGTGGTGGAGGAGTACATGGGCACGGAATCCGAAGATCCCGTTCCCGGCGGCAATGTGACGCTGACCATAGACGCAGGTCTTCAGAGGATAGCCATGGAAGCCCTGGAGAAGACAGGTTTCGCTGGAGCCGTGGTCATCGTGGACTATCTGAACGGTGAGATTCTCTGCGCAGCCTCTTCACCATCCTTCGACCCGAACATGTTCTGCAGGGGCATATCCACTTCGGAGTGGGACCGGCTGATGGAGAACCCGGCCAAGCCTCTGTACTGCAGGGCATGGAGCGCCGCGTATCCACCCGCCTCCACCTTCAAGCTGGTTACGGCCTACTGGCTGCTGGCGGAGGGCTACGTCGACCGGAACACAATGCCGAATCCGTGTTACGGCTCACTTACTCTGGGAGACACGGAGTTCGGGTGCTGGACCGCCCACGGCAGGCTGAACATCCTTCAGGCCCTGTCCCAGTCATGCGATGTGTTCTTCTACAGGACCTGCCAGCAGGGCAGCATTGACCAGCTGGCGGAGTACGCCGGACACTTCGGCCTGGGTTCAAGGCTCACAGGGCTTCTTCCCGACGAGCGATCCGGCCTGGTGCCGGATACCGACTACCTGAACGAGACCTACGGCGCTGACGGATGGGGCCTGGGCATCCTGCTCAACCTCTCCATAGGCCAGGGCGAGTTGCTGGCCACACCTCTTCAGATGGCCGTCATGACCGGTGTCATTGCTTCTCGGGGAAGAATGCCTCTGCCCTCCATCGTAATGGGTCTTGATCCAAGAGAGAGGGTGATGCCCGAGAGTGCAGTCGACCCCGATGCGTTCGACACGGTGATCGAGGGAATGCAGCTGGCCGTGGGATCCAGGACCGGAACCCTCCATAACTCCTTTGCCGGGTTCCAGTGGGATTTCTGGGGCAAGACCGGGACCGCGGAGTGTGTCGGTGAGAACCATGCGCTTGTGGTCGGCTTTGCCCGGGAGCCTATGCCTGTAGCCATATGCGTCGTACTTGAGCACGGGGAACAGGGTGGATCTGCCGCCGGTCCCGTCGCCAGGCAGATCCTGGAGGACTACTTCGGCAGGGAAGTGCCCCAGTGATAGGCCGCGATCGACCCGACATCCTGCTGGTGATATCCCTGGCCGTGGTCTTCGCCATCGGCGTGGCGACAGTCTACTCCGCTTCCACTGTCATTTCGGAGGAGGGTCTGTTCCAGAAGCAGCTGATCTGGTCGGGACTGGGTATCCTGGCTTTCATCTTCGGTACGATGATTTCATTCCGAAGGCTGGAAGAGCTGTCACCCTTGCTGTACATCCTGGTCTGCCTGCTGCTGATCCTCACGCTCTTCCTGGGCGGGGGCCCGGCCAATCGCTGGTTCATTATCGGTCCGGTACATGTCCAGGCCTCGGAGATAGCCAAGGCAGCGCTGATACTGATGACCGCCTGGTGGCTCTCGTCCCTGCTGGTGAGGCCCAGGAAGTTCGGAGAACTCCTGGTATTCCTCACGATTATTCCGGCCGTAGTGCTGACCGCGATACAGCCTGACCTCGGAACCGCCATCTCGATGCTTCTCCTGGTTCTGGCCATGTTCGTCTGGGCCGATTACGGGATCGGGTGGATAATCCTCATGGTCAGTCCAATACTGGCGGCGTTCTCTTCGATGCACTTCTACTTCTGGGCCGGATTCATGGCGGTGCTGTCCTTCATCCTGTACAGGCGGAGATATTCCATTCCTCTCTGGATACTCATCATCGGGGGCAATTCGCTGGTCGCCGCCCTCACTCCCACAGCGTGGGACATGCTGGAGCCCTACCAGCAATCACGACTCATCACTTTCCTTGACCCTGCCAGCGATCCTCACGGCTCGGGGTGGAACATCATACAGTCGGAGGTGGCTGTGGGCTCCGGCGGGTTAACGGGCCAGGGATACCTGCAGGGGTCGCAGAAGGAACTGGCCTTCCTGCCCGCCAGGCATACCGATTTCGTCTTCTCCGTTTGGGCGGAGGAAACGGGCTTCATTGGCTGTATTGCTCTTCTGGCGGCCTTCTTCATCCTCTTCTGGCGGATAATCCTGGCCGCCAGAAAGTCCGTGAACCCCTATAACTCGCTTGTGACCGCCGGTGTGGGGGCTTACATAGGTATCCATGTCTTCGTTAACGTGGGTATGACCCTCGGGATAATGCCCGTTACGGGTCTTCCCCTGCCCCTTATCAGCTACGGCGGGAGCCAGCTCGTGATGGTACTGTTCCTTCTGGGGCTCGTGACCAACGCCGGCATGTTCTGGCGGGAGGTGTGAGTGACATCGCGCGGGTGTGACAGCCGCTGCGGCGGACCTTAGATTAGGCTGACCGCTGAATAACGCTACCATGGAGGTGCCTCCCATGCATCCAGTTCTTTTCAGGATAGGTTCTCTACCCATTAATACCTACGGACTTGCCCTGGCCGTCTCCTTCGTCCTCGGCCTTGCGCTGGCCGCCAGGAGGAGCGAATCCGCCGGTGTAAGCAGGAATGACGTCTACGACCTCGGCATAAGGATCATGATAGCCGCCATTGTCGGCTCCAGGGTCTTCTATGTGATAACCCATGTTTCGGATTTCCAGGGACACTGGCTGGACACGGTGGCGATCTGGAAGGGGCTTTACGGACTAAGCATGCTTGGAGGGGTGGTTCTGGCCCTCATCGTTGGATTCTACACGGTATGGAAGAAGAAGATGCCGGTCTGGGGGCTGGCGGATGCCGTTATTCCCGCTTTCGCCCTGGGAATATTCATCACGAGGATAGGCTGTTTCTTCAACGGGTGCTGCTTCGGTTCGGAAACCTCCTGCTCGATGGGAGTGGTTTTCCCCGACTGTGCAATGGCGTACAGCGGTACCGGGATACCGGCAGGCTCCCATATCCATCCCACCCAGCTCTACAGCTCCGCGGCCGGGCTGTACATACTCGGCATCCTGCTGCTGGCCGACCGCAGGAAGCACTTCCCCGGTCTGATATTCTCGCTGTTCACATGTCTGTACGGAGCCACCAGGTTCGGCATCGAGGAATTCAGGTATTTCGACCATCAGCCAAACGGACTGCTGGGATACAGCTGGATTGCCGGAAGACCCGGAATAACTGATAACCAGCTCATCAGTCTGATCATGTTCATC
>JAFGPK010000010.1 GCA_016936235.1 Candidatus Fermentibacteraceae bacterium
CCTGGTGGCTTTCAACCCGTTCATGAGAGACCCCTCTCCAGCTCCTCCACTGCGGATTCGTATTCCAGGTCGTCAGGACACCTACCGTGCCATTCGCACCTGCCCTCCATGAAGGAGACTCCCCTCCCCTTTACAGTGTTCGCGATGACGACGGACGGGAAACCTGTGCTCCTGCAGTGCTCGAAGGCTTTTCCCAGGGATATGAAGCTGTGCCCCTCCGCAACAACCACGTCCCATCCGAACGACAACCACTTATCCACAAGCGGTTCGATCTCCATGACGCCCGAGACGGTTCCGTCCAGCTGCACCCGGTTCCTGTCCACGATGGCCGTCAGATGGCTGAGACAGTAGTGAGATGCGGTCATTGCCGATTCCCAGATACTCCCTTCCTGAAGCTCGCCGTCCCCGAGAAGACAGTAGATCCTGCAGGGAAGCCGGTCCAGCCTGACCCCGTGGGCGATACCGCAGGCCAGGGCAAGACCCTGACCCAGGCTCCCGGTAGAGGCATCCAGTCCCGGAAGGTCATGCATGTTCGGGTGTCCCTGCAGCCTGGAGCCAAGTTTCCTGAGTGTGACGAGTTCCGCCGGGTCGAAGTACCCCCTCCGGGCCAGGACCGAGTAGAGCGCGGGGCAGGCGTGACCCTTGGAGAGTATGAAACGATCCCTTTCGTCCCAGTCCGGTTCTTCAGGCCGGATACTCATCTCGGCCCAGTAGAGCTGAACCATTATCTCGGCGGCGGAGAAGGATCCCCCGGGATGTCCGCTTCCCGCCGCCCTTATCATGGAGAGAACATCCAGGCGCACCTTTCGGGCGATCTCCTCCAGAGGCACTTCTTCCATGGTCATTTACCCTGACTGTTCCAGTCCTCGAGGAATTTTTTCAATCCGATGTCAGTAAGGGGGTGTTTCACCAGCTTCCTCACCACGGAGGCGGGAACCGTTGCAATGTGCGCCCCTGCCAGGGCTGCCTGTTCCACGTGCTGCGTATGCCTGATACTAGCGGCGATTATCCTCGTCGGGAATCCGTGAAGGTCGTATATCTCAGCCAGGTCGGCGACCACGTTCATCCCCTCGATGCCTATATCGTCAAGCCTACCCACGAAGGGGCTTACGAAGGAAGCCCCTGCCAGGGCGGCGGTGTAACCCTGGGCGGCGGAGAAAACAAGGGTGACGTTGCACTTAATCCCCTCCTTCTCCAGGACCGACACCGCAGCCAGCCCCTCGCTCCCCATGGGGATCTTGATGACCACGTTCTCATGCCACCCGGACTTCTCCCTCGCCTCGGTGATCATGCCATCCCTGTCAGTGCTTATCACCTCCGCGCTTATGGGACCGTCAACAATTCCACAGATCTCCCTTATGACTTCCCGGAAATCCCTCCCCTCCCGAGCTACAAGGCTGGGGTTGGTGGTCACCCCCGACAGAATTCCCCAGGAAGCTATCTCCCGTATCTCTTCAACATTCGCAGTATCAAGAAAGAGCTTCATCCTTCACCTCACAGTCAATTCCGGTATCTAATCTATGTCATCCAGAGTACCGTTCTGCCTTATAACCGGGATCGGTACGTATCCTGTCACCAGGGTCTTGGGCTCGTCAAACCCGAAGTCTACTGTTATCCGCCATTCAGGACCGTTCCTGACCGCCTCTCTGACGATCCCTCTTCCGTAGCGGGGATGGCTTATGAGGTTCCCGGTCCTGTACTCCACCGATTCCCCGGATTCAAGAGGCGTCTCTGTTCTTTCCGGTGACGGCGCCTCGGCGGGTGGTATCCTCGATTGCCCGGACGCTATCTCCTCTATGAACCTGGAAGGGCCGGACTGCCTCACGCCGGCCCTGACCCTGCTCATGGTGTAAGTGAGTATCAGCCGTTCCATGGCGCGCGTCATTCCGACGTACAGGAGCCTTCTCTCCTCCTCTATGTCCGACGGAGCGTACTCGCCGGGCCTTACGAAGGGCAGCATCCCCTCTTCCAGGCCTGCTATGAAGACGGTGTTGAACTCAAGCCCTTTGGCGCAGTGAAGGGTCATGAGGGCTACCTTGCCGCTTTCCCGGCCCTCATACTCGTCCACTGTGCTGGCAAGGCTGACCTCGGTCATATAGCCCGGCAGTCCCCCTTCAGGGACAGCCTGGTCGTACTCCATCACACTTCTTCTGAATTCGGCCATGTTCTCCAGCCTGGACTGGTCGGTCACATCATCGGAGTCGTACTGCCGGGCCAGCCCGGTGGACTCGATGAGATCGTCCACTATCTCCAGGGCCGAGGCGCCTCCGTCGCTTGTCTCCTGGGCGGACCTGTACCATGCGCCCAGCCTTCCAAGTTCCGCCGCGGCCTTCGAACTGATGCCCGTGATATCGCCGGCAATCAGCATTGCGTCCAGAGGATCTATCCCTGTCTCGTCCACGAACGAAAAGAATGCACCTCTTCCCTTCTTGCCGAGTCCCCTGCCGGGTCTGTTGATTATCCTCTCCAGGCTGAGACGGTCCTCATGGTTCAGGAGGACCCTGAGATAGGCGAGTATGTCCTTTATCTCCAGTCTTTCGTAAAACCGCTGGGAACCAACCACCTCGTACCTTATCCCGTGTTTCATGCATGCGGTCTCGAACTGCCTGGACTGGGCGTTTGTCCTGTATAGAACGGCGATGGAATCCAGGGGGCAGCTGCCGTCCTCTAGCAGCTCCTCCACCTCCCTCAGTATCCACTCGGCCTCATCGTTCTCATTGTAGAGACACTTGACCTGTATCGGTACTCCGGGGTCCTGCCTCGTCCAGAGGGTCTTGCCGTGCCTTCTCATATTGTGTCTTACAAGCGATGAAGCCCCCAGGAGAATGTTGCCCTTTGACCTGTAGTTCTCTTCGAGCCTCACTATTCTTGTCCCCGGAAAATCCCTGGAGAACTCAAGGATATTGTCCACGCATGCTCCCCGCCAGGAATAGATGGACTGATCATCATCGCCTACAGCACACACCACGGCTCTCCCGGATGCCATTTCCTTCAGCAGTTCATGCTGCACCTTGTTCGTGTCCTGGTACTCGTCGACGAGTATGTACAAGAACCTTGAAGCGTAGTGATCCCTTACGTCAGGATATTGACGAAATATGGTCAGAACTCCTGTCAATAAATCGTCAAAATCGAATGCTCCTGAATCCTTCAGCCTCTCCTGGTACCTTGAGTAGACATTCGCCAGATCGGTTTCCCTCTGGGTCTCAGCCTCTTCGGCAGCTTCATCAGCCGCTATTCCGTCATTCTTGCACCTTGAGATGTATGACAGTGCCGTGCCGGGAGTTATCCTTGATGCCGCACTGAAATCCTTCAGGATCCTCCTGATAAGTGTCTTCTGGTCGTCTGCGTCGTAGATGGAGAAGTTCTCGCTGTAACCGAGGTGATGGGCTTCCCTTCTGAGTATCCAGGCGCAGATGGAATGGAAGGTCCCCATCTTTACCCTGGATCCCCTCCCGGGGAGCATCTTCTCCACCCTCTCCCGCATCTCGCCCGCGGCCTTGTTGGTGAACGTCATCGCCAGGATCTCCCATGGATGTGCCAGTTCACGCTGGATTATGTCAGCTATCTTGGCGGTGAGCACTCTGGTCTTGCCGCTGCCGGCTCCGGCAAGTATCAGAAGATGACCCTCTCTGTGGGCCACCGCTTCCTTCTGTCTGGGATTCAGGTCGTCATTGCTCATAAGCATCCCGTTTGTTTGGCAAGATTCTTGCTTGATAATAAAGTGTTCGGTTGAAAATACAATTGTGCGAGGAGACTTTCAAATGCAAAAACCTGGATTGAAAAACTGGCTGATTCTCGCTATCGAAGCGTTGATTCTGCCGGCATTCGTTCTCATCGCGCTGCCGGTCTGACCCCCTCCCTGATCGGCTGTAGAGAACTGAGTGTGATCCAGGACATGGGCAGGCAACCGGTTGACCCCTCCGGTTGCCTGCACTACTTCCGGGCAACTTCTCCGGGGTCATCCCTCAAGGGAATCGATGATCTGAACGCTTCTGCTGCAGCCCAGCCTGCGTGCTCCGGCCCGTATCATCTCCATGGCGTCATCAAGGGTCCTGATCCCGCCTGAGGCCTTCACTCCAAGACGATCTCCCACGGTTTCCTTCATGAGAGCCACGTCGCGGGCGGTGGCGCCGCCGCTGCTGAAGCCGGTCGATGTCTTGACCCATTCGGCGCCGCCTTCCAACGCGATCCTGCAGGCCAGTCTCTTCTCCCTGTCGGTGAGAAGGCAGGTCTCGATTATAACCTTGACGGGTCTTCCTGACGAGGCTCGAACCACGTCCCTTACGCAACGGGCTGTTTCATCCGTCATGCCGCTCCTGAGGAAGCCGATGGGAATGACCATGTCCAGCTCACCGGATCCCTGGTCAACGGCCCTGGCGGCCTCCTCGGCCATAACTGAGGAAGCGCCCAGTGGAAATCCTATGACGGAGCAGACCAGGGGCTTCCCGCCTTCCAGTATCCTGCGGGCAGCGGGAACCCAGACGGGATTGACGCACGCTGACGCGAATCCATACTCCAGCGCTTCATTGCAGAGCATTTCTATTTCCATGAAGGTCGCATCCGGCTTCAGGAGGGTATGGTCGATCATGGCGGCAAGATCGGTCCTGTCCATGGATCATCCCTCTCTGAGGAAGAGCAGACTTATCTCGCCGGGTTCTATCATCATGGAATCAACGCTGTAGATCGTTCTTCCGTTCACCGTCACCCTGACCGGGTTCTCACCCGCAGGAAGGGACAGCCGGGCAACATAGATCTGCGACGGAAGGGTAAGCCATGCTCTGAGGTCGGCCCGTTCCGTCGCCGCTCCGAAGATGCTGAGCACCAGTCCGGTGACCTGCGAAATGCCGCTGTTCTCCTCGGTGAGTTCCTCCACCAGTTCCTCGCCGGCCTCGCTCACACCCGCTTTCAGTATGAGGCGGGCGGCTGCCCTGGCCAGATCACGTCCCGCATGATCCTCCAGGTTCTTTCTGGCTATCCCGGTAAGGTCCTCGGCCAGGAAACCCGGACTGCTCGAGCCGCCGGAGAGCAGGTTGATGGAATAATACTCCCGTCTCTTGTCAGGGATGGCTGGAAGAGCGATCCTGTACATCCTGTCATCGGCCACGATGGTATGGGACCTCTCGATCCTGGAGGGAATGAGTCCCATCTCCAGCACCACCACAACCTCTCCATGCGAGGCATCGGGACCCTGCCCATCCCAGACTAGGTCAGGCCACTCCGAAGCGTATTCCTGGTATACGGACTGCATTCCGAGGAGGCTCGAGAGCCTTAGAATGTCCGACTTCACCCTGGAAGGGGTCGAAATGCCGTAGTACCTGGCATAGGATGAATCGTACACCGTGGCGCTGTTCCTGTAGGCAATCAGGGCGTTGTTCATGTCCCCGGCCTTCTCATAGAGGATGCCCATGAAGTACCTGACGAAGGCATCATCGCTGTACCGGTTCCTGTTGTCCTCATAGCTCACGTTGAGGGCTCTGAGTTTGTCGTTCACCCTCCTGCATTCAACGAGGGCGTCCTCCATATTCCCCCGGGCAGCGTAGCATACTGCAAGGCAGTAGTTGATCATCACCTTCTCGTAATCCGCTCCGCGAAACTCCAATGCAAGGTCGCTGGTAAGGAAGGCTCCAACCTGCTGACCCAGGTCAATCCCGCGCTGCTGATCGCTGAGACGGTCAGCCTGAAGCAGGAGGCGCTCCGCATCGGAATAGCTGCTGGCAAGTCTCATGAGGTTTCCCAGCTCCATGAGGTATAGCAGTCTGTCCTTGCCCGTGGAATCGCTGAAGCTGCTCCTGAACTCCTCGATGGCCAGATCGGGACGATCGTTCCGGAGTTCTGACGTGACCCCCCTCATCTCAACTGTATATCCGGTTGCGCAGGCTGCCAGCAGTGATGCCAGAAGGACGGCTGCGAACAGTCCGGGACGGTCCGGTCCTACAGGTGACATGGATCCCCCCGGACTGACGGCGGCCCGGGCTTCCGCCTTATAGGGAAAACCCCTGTCACCACTCTATGATCTTCTTTATCTCGAGGCTGCCCATCCATGTCTTGAGCGCAGTCTCCACATCGATGAGCTCGAGGCTTATCTGGTAGTAGATGCTTCTGGTGCCGCCCTCCTCGTCGACGATGGAGCCGATGTCCCCTGTCATCACGTAATCCGCACCGATTTCTCGACCGAACTCCGCCGCGGTCTCCGGTGATGCGAAGATGCTCTGATCATACCTCTCGGTCCTGATCTCCTGCCTGCTGGTTCCTCCGGCCGCTATCTGGACATCGCCCGATTCCAGAAGTGAACGCTCGATCTCGTTCATGAAGAGATTGGTGTTGATGTGCTCGGAGCTTTCGTTGTAGATCCCTCCCACGACAATGACAGGTGTGGGCGGGCGGCTGTCCCGAGAAGTGGCGAAATCGTCAAGCCATCGACCCCCCAGGCACTGGGCGACCATGGAATCAGCCACCATTCTGGCGTCGGTATCATTCCAGTAGCCACTGAGATCGGTAACGGTGTCCGGATCGGTACGGGTGACCTCCCGGCCACCGCATCCCGTCATCACTGCTGCCAGTGCTGCAACTGCCAGAATTCTCAGAATCGTGTTCATTCTATTCCCCTTCGGTTTCGCGTCAACTCTGTTCGTACCAGGGCAGCGATACCACTCCCCTGAAGATCACGTTGAAATAACCGCTGTCCCTGAGGGCGGCGCCCCTCACCAGAGGAGCCAGCGGCTTGACTATGAGCGCATAGGGTGACTCGAAGTCGGGAATGCTGTCCGGCGGCTGGGCCCATGAATTCCCGGTCCATTCCCACATTATCCTCTCCTCCGGGGTCTCGTTCTCACTGAACATCGCCATACCCGCCGGCGACACTCCTATGATCCCGGACACGGTCATTGACATGAAATCAGAGTAGGAGTTCATCACTTCCCATGTATCTTTGTACCCGATGACACCGGCGGAGGCGGCGGCGGCCATTTCCGTCTCCGTGGGCAGTCTCTTTCCCATGTCGTTCAGGTAGAGCCTGGCCGCATCGAAGGTCAGGGCCACGGCCGGGCAGTCAAAGCACCCCGTCTGCACGGTGAATCCCTCGATCACTCCCTGCACGTCCCTGTAGATCACCCACGGAGTATACCTGACGAAGACAACGTCCCGGAAATCCTCACTGATGCTTTCCCCGGGCATGAGGAGAGACTCCTGACCCGTCAGGTATACGGGAACCTGCTCAATGTAGGAGATCTCATCGGTGAGCCAGCTGAGCACGTTCCGGCATTTGACGGGTTCAGTGTCGATGAAGAATGCGGGTACGTGCAGCATCTGCCCTTCCACACTCACAGAGCAGGCGGGAACGAACTCCATCCCCGGCGGAGGCTGCGGAAGACCGCATTCCCGGCAGAACTCCCCGCCGCCTTCATTGCCGCATGCGGGACAGGTCCATGCGAATGCGGCCGCTGTCAGTGTCAGCAGTACTGGTATGACTTTCAAACCGGTTCTCCTCCATAGTATTTCATGTGACTGTCACGCTCAACATGTGGAATATACCAGATAGAACACTCAACTCACCCCCGCAGTCATCAGAACTCGGCTCCCAGAGTAATGTAGTTCACGGGTCTCCGGGATATCCCCCTTATATCCGTCCTCCAGGCTATGTCGTGCTTCAGCAGGAAGTATCCAAGGTTGAACCTGTAGCCGAGACCTATGCCCATCTTCAGGTCCTGAAGGTGAAAACCACCCTCTGTTGACGCTCCCCTGAAACTGGAGAGATCGTTGAAAGCAGTCCCAAGGTCAAAGAAGAAGACCCCCCTTCCATTCCTCACGACCATGGGGAGCGGAGCATCCAGCGCCAGAGTGTTGACGAAGGGAATCCTCATCTCGGTGGAGAATATCCCGTACCTTCTTCCCTGGACACTTGCGTAATCGTAACCCCTGAGCATGTCACCGTAATTCGTGTAGAACCCCAGGAGTTCGTTTATCGTATCGACCTCGCCCCAGAGGAGCCTGTGCGGGATCGCTCCGCCTAGGAAGAACAGCTGTCCGTCAGGGCCCCAGCTGGATCCAGCCGCGAGTCTCGTGGCAAGCGTCACCCTGGAAGAGACCCACAGGTAATTCCTGAGGTCGAGCAGCACAGTGGCGTATTCCGCGAATCCGGAAAGAGGCGGGGCATACTCCCCGACGAGACTGAGCCTGCTGCCCACTCTGGGTCCGACGCTTCCCCAGAGGGCGTTGTCGAGAACGATAGCGCCCTGGACGGAAAGGATATTCTCGTCAAGGTCCGCGGTGGAGTTCCATGTCCCCGTACGGCTCAGCTTCCGGTAGCTCAGGGTACCGCTCAGTCTCAGGGAGGGGCTTACAGGGTACCCGGCCTGGGCGAAGCCTCCCATGTCCACATCCCTGACCTCCTCGTAGTGACCGTCCGAGAACCTGAACAGGTACCTGTAGGATTCCCTCATCAGACCGAAGATGTAGTCGGTCCTGTGCGGCAGGTAGCCGTAGAATAGAGCAACATCCACATCGCTCAGGCTGCCGCCGTTGAGGTTCGTGTTCACCAGCACCTGATGGTGGGCGAGAACATCGCTCAACAGGAACTGGGTATAGCCCGCTATCCCCAGATAGGAGTCGTAGGAGGCCATGGCGCTGGCATAGTCCACGGTCAGCCTCGGAGTGTACGGCCGTATACCGCACCGGAACTCTTCATCTGAACACAGCGGCTCCGCGGGAGTGGATGGACGCTCATCAGGGATAGGGGGACGGACATTCTCCGGTATCGGCAGGAAAGAGGGTTCGACGGGCGCTGCCTCCGACGCCGAAGCCGTCTCGATGTCGTAGGCGCCATGACTGCACTGGACCACACGCCTGTCGGTGATGTTGAAGGCAAGGTATACGCCGGCGCCGCTCCAGTCACTTGATACAAAGGTGATGATATCGGATGAATCGGTCCTTGAAGGTGATTCTATAGTCCTGTAAAGAGCCGTGAGACGTATGATCTCGCCGGTCTCCCCCTCCAGCAGGTAGAGATCAGGGTAACCGTCCCTGTCGGACATGAACAGCAGACCGTCAGAGACGGTCATGGGGTATCTCACTTCCGAGGAATCCACCAGGACCGTACGGGTTTCTCCGTCCAGCAGGTACTCGACCACCCGGGTGATACCGGCGTTGTCTTCCATGACGCACAGAATGCCGTTATCGCTCCACGAGAGGTCCCTCTCACCGTTCGTGTTATCGCTTACCTGCCTCAGCTGCTGTTGCTGAAGGTCCCAGAGGTAGACGTTCAACCTTCCATCCTGCATTCCCGAGAAGGCTATGTACCTGCCGTCGGATGACCAGGCGGGATCCCGGATCAGGTCCATCTCGAAGGGCATGGTCTCTTGATCGCCGCCTGTGCAGACGAGGAGTCTGTCGCCGGAAATGTACTGGGCCGCCACGGCAACCGAATCCCCTGTCGGGGAGAAGCAGCAGATCCGATACATGGGCGAGATAGAGGCGTCCTGGATCCCTCCCGAGACGAAGGGCCTGTTCTGCACTTCTCCCGTTACAGCCGATCTTACTGTGACCGCGAACTGGGCATGATGATACTCGACTCCCGCGATGAGACGGCCGTCGGGTGAAACCACCGTGTTGAGCTGGGCGACTCTTTCATCGTTCCTGTAGATAGCGTTCCCGATGTCACCGGGGCTTTCCCCGCAGGCCAGCTCCGACCAGTATGTCTCTCTGGCCCACTCGATGAACTTCTCGCTGAACTGCTCCCTGGACATGCCGAAAACGGCGCTGAAGGGATCTCCGGGATTTCTCCCTCCCTGTGACATCGAACTCCGGTCGGCAGAACCGTAATCCTTTGCCGCCCCGGCATTGATGTGCCTGACGAATTCCCTGTACTTCTCCTCACCGTACCTTTCGTTGATGAAATGGTAGATGGCCTGGCCTTCGCGGTAGACCAGGTAGTCGGACCTCCTCGAGAGTTCTCCTATGGATACTATCTGGTTCGATATGACCATATCCCTGAACTCGGCTTCGGAGGCTCGATCCCAGCCAATGGACGTATACTCAGCCAGTCCTTCCATCATCCAGAGCGGAGTCCCCCCTGTGATTATGTTTATCAATGAACGTTTATAGAGCATGTCGTATACGAAGGCGTGATTGAGCTCGTGGGATACCACATGGCGGAATTCCGACCAGTAGCCGGTGAAAGGGATCACGACCCTTCCCTTGTAGAATTCAGTGAAGCCTCCGACTGCCTGTGAGATCTCGTACGGGTTGATATCCGTCTGTCTGAAAGTGCTGGGAGAGATGTACAGGACTATCGGAATAGGAGTTTCCGGCATGTAGTTGAACTCCTCCGACAGTTCCCGGAGTTCCCGCTCGGTGTGGACGAGAAGGGTCTCGGCCGGGACTTCACCGCCCAGTGGGAAATATATCGTGAAATGCCGACCCTGGATCTCCCACCAGTCCTGCTGTTCCACCTGTACCTTGTTGCGGCCGAAGCTGGTGGCCAGGCATAGAGAGAAGAGAACGGGCAGCAGAATGACAAGCGTCTTCTTCATCAGACCTCCAGTATAGACTGTTCATACGGACATAGTTCGACTATACTGCCGCAGTTCCATATCGAACAGGAGTGAAGTGCGAAAACTCGTGATATATCTCATTCCAATACTGTTTGTGCTAACAGCATGTGAGGAACCTGGTTCCTTCAGCGCAGTGCCCGAGGGCAGCAAGGCGGAACTCCGTCATGCTGCGGGCACAATAGCACGGTACAGCGTTCTCCATCCATGTGACAGCCTGAGGCCGGTGACGATCTCTGAAGACGGCGTGATGGGCATCATGGAGACATGTGAACGGAACCCTGAGGCCTGGGCCTATTTCTACGCCTGTGTCGTAGATACAATAAACAAGCTGGAACCCCCCGAGCCCGCATGCCAGGAGATGGGGTTCGAGAGGTACAGCGAGGAAGAGATCCAGAACCTGGAGGTTCAGTAAGGATCCCCGGGCATTCATACACATGATATCTACAGGGGTTTGCACCGCGCCGCCATGCTTCGTATTCTATTCCAGTCGATATTCGGAAGTGGGGGAAAACCGTGCTAAATGTAGTACCGCGGCCAGTTCAGCAGCTCCTCCTGAACGGAATGGACTCATCCCTTGGCGAAGGAATCGTTCTCTTTGCTGACATCTCCGGCTTCACTTCGATAACGGAGTCACTGCTGGAACACGGTCGAAAAGGGGCGGATGTGCTTTCCCGGATACTGAACGGGATATTCTCCAGGGCCGTTGACTATACATACGGGTACGGTGGCGAAATAGCGGATTTCGAGGGTGATGCGATCATAGCCGTATTCCCTTCGTACAGACCGGAAATGGCATTGCACGCCGCAATGTCATTGAAGAGATTCTTCCACGGCAGACCCGAATGGAAGACCGACCTTGGACGATGGCCGGTATCAGCAAGGATATCTCTGGCCTCCGGGAATCTGGAATGGCGGATCATAGGCTCAGACAGGCTGGCGTTCTATCTCGGAGGCACCGCGGTTGCTCGCGCCGCAGGACTTTCCGCCGGTGGACTCTCGAATACCGTCGCCTGTCATGACAGCTATTCCAACCTGGTAAAGAGAGAACTGGGGATCTACCCTGAAGAGCTTGAATTCGATGGGAGCTGCAGATCGAGGATCGGCAGCGGGAGGATACGAAGAAGCACGGCAGGGAGGTTCGTCTCTGAAGTCATCGTATCAAGCAGGCTTTCAGGTGAGTTCAGGACCGTCACCCCGGTATTCCTGCATCTGGCCGGCGAGGATTTTGCTCAGCTCAGGTCATACTCGCAGCAGGTTCTGGAAGCCGCGACGCTGTACGGAGGAGAGGTTAGCGGTTTCTTCGCCTCGGATCGATCCTATATCACATGCCTGGTGCTCTTCGGGGCCCCTGTAGCCTGGGAAAACAACAACGAGAGAGCATTCGACTTCACCCTTCAGCTTCTGGATGGTCTTGGCGGCTCATTCAGGGCCGGGATCTCAAGCGGCACCGCTTACGCCGGCATAGTAGGCGACTCACGCAGATGCAGGTACTCGGTCTATGGAGACACGGTCAACACAGCTGCAAGACTGGCCATGAAGGCAAGGTTCGGCGAGATACTCGTCACCGACACGGCCTCCGCAGGTAACGGGCGCAGTCATCTCCTGTCAGGGTCAAGAAGATGGCTGCCAAGGGGAAAATCGGAGGACATCCTCATCCACAGGCTCGAGAGTACGGGAAGCAGGGACAGCGGCTGCTCCTATGTCGGCAAGATGCTGGGCCGCAACGGAGAAGCTGATGAACTGCTCGAGGCTCTCAAACCGCTGGAGAGTGGCAGTTCTGCCGGGCTCACCGTTGTCTGCGGGGAACCCGGGATGGGAAAGTCAAGACTGATCTTCGAAGTGGTCAAACGGCTGGGACCGGACTTCCAGAGCTTTGTTCTGAGATGCGATGACATCCTGAGAAAGAGCCTGAATCCCTTCGTCTACTTCCTCAGGGAGCTCTTTCATCAGAGTGAATCAAAAGACTCTTTACAGAACAGACGGGCGTTTGAGGAGCGGATAAGGTTCCTGCTGAGAGAGATCCGGGAATCGCCGCGTACCGATGGCGACACCATTTCGAAGGAGCTCGAGAGAGCTTCCTCGATCATCGGGGCCCTGCTCGGACATCACTGGCCGGACTCCGTCTACTCCAGACTTGCTCCTGAGAGCGTGATGGACAACACCATCCTCTCGCTGAACACGCTCATCACCGCCCTGACCATTCTGGGGCCGCTGATACTGATAATAGAGGACATGCAGTGGATGGACCGGGATTCCCGCAGCGCTCTGTGGAGCATCACGGCAAACGCACTGAACATCCCCCTGGGGATACTGGTCAGCAGTCGATATGCCGATGACGGTTCCACTCTGCCGGTTCCCGCGAAACCGTCCGTCACGGGACAGCTCCACCTCAGAGGCATAGATGAGGACTCGGCAGCGGGGATAATAGAGGACAGACTGGGAGCTCCTCCCGATAAAAGGCTCTCGGAGTTCATTATAGGCAGTTCGGCCGGCAATCCTTTCTACATTGAGCAGTTCTGCATGTACCTGCTCGAATCAGGGCAGATAAGGCTGGATTGCGGAACGTACAGGCTTTCAGGCAGCGAAATCGAGATACCCTCCGGGATCAGGGCTATCCTCGTGGCCAGGATGGACCGCCTTCCGAACAGGATAAGGAAGTTCATGCAGACCGCCTCGGTCCTGGGTCAGGAGTGGAGCGCCGAGACCCTTCAGATGATATCCGGACAGAGTGAGGAGTGCGACCTCATCGACGAGGGGCAGAGGCTTCAGCTGTGGTCGAGACAGTCGGGGTCCATCTTCTCGTTCAATCATGCCCTGTACAGGGACACGGCCTACGGAATGCTGCTGGGCAAGAGCCTCAGCAAACTCCATTCCCGTGCTGCCGACGTGCTCATCGAACTTCACAGGAACGACCCGGAGCCGGTGGCGGGGGAGATAGCCATCCACCTTCGTGAGTCCCGGCAGATGGCAAGGGCTGTTGACTGGGGCTGGAGGGCCCTGTGCCACGCCCTGGACAATTACAGGAACACAGATGTCATCCAGTGGTCCGACAGACTTCGAGACTGGATGATGGCTGACGATTCGGAGGGTAACAGGAACCCGCTTCTGCTTGACGTGCTTCTTAAGCGGGACGCGGTCCTGCATTCCCTGGGCAGGAGGGACGACCAGAGAGGAAATCTTGAACTCATGGACAGTCTGGCCGGAAGTGAGAGCTGGACTCACAGGACGGCCGAGATACTGAAGGCCAGGGGAACCTACGCCTGGAGCATCGGCGAGGTGGATGAAGCTTTCGGTCTATTCAACCGCGGGTTGGATTTCACCAGGAGGTCGATGGACGAGGCCATCAGAGGAAAGCTCCTGGGCAACATCGCCAATATACATGCTGCAAGGGGCAGGTTCGACGACGCCCAGAAGTACTACGATCTGGCTCTGGGGATCCACAGGGGACTCGGGGACAGAAAACAGGAGGGCATCACCCTGGGCAACCTGGCCATACTCCTCAGAAGGTCCGGAGATGATGAAAGGGCACGCCGGTGCTACGAGAAGGCACTGTCGATACACAGATCATCAGGCAACAGAATGGGCGAGGTCAGGATACTCTGCGGCCTCGGGAACCTGGAGGACAAACCCGAGGATGCTCTCAGGTATTACATGGAAGCACTGACCATCAACAGGGAGATCGGCGACAGATGCAACGATGCCATCATCCTCGGCAACCTGGGAAGACTGGAGACGGCGGACGGGAATTACGACAGGGCATCGAAATACCTCGATGAGGCCCTGGGAATCCACAGGCAGATAGGAAACGCCGCCGGAGAAGCGGACATTCACTGCCTCATCGGCGAGATGTACTATTTCATGAGTCACTGGAGCGAGGCCAGGAAGCACTTCACCAGGGCCATCGAGCTGAGCGAAAAGACCGGGAACAGCAGGCAGGAGTGCATTTATCAGGGGCTGCTGGGACTGGCCAGTTTCGAGGATGGCGCCCTGGAGGAGGCTGCGAAGTGCTACACAGACTGTTACAGGCTTATCATGGAGTACGGGTTCCCCACATCCATAGACGACTCCCTCCCGATGCTGAGGGAGAAGCTCCTTGATAGCGGTACCGATCCACATGAGCTTCCGTTTCCCGACCACTGGGGATGCCAGTCCTAGACCGCGGGTCTACTCGATATCGGGTCCGTTCTATCGGACGCGGGTGATGACCCTGGAGACGTCCTTGAACACGATGAGCAGGAATATCACAAGTATGATAATCATCCCGGTCTGCTGCATCACCTGGACGGTCCTGCTGGAAATGGGTCTGCCCCTTATCCCCTCGATCGCCAGTATCACCACGTGACCTCCGTCCAGCACCGGTATGGGCAGAAGGTTGAATATCATTATGGCCAGGGATATGCTGGCCAGCGTGTAGAGGTAGCTGGGAAGCCCGGTCCTGGCCTGCTGCCCGAGGGTCTCGGCAACGTAGATCGGTCCCCCCGAACTCTCCGCCAGTTCAGCCGGTCTGCTGAAGAGCTTGAAGAGCGTGGAAACGACGTAGGCGGTCCCCTCTCCAGCTGACTTCACGCCTTCCCACATCGCCGAAAAGAGGGGAAGCCTGACCCTCTCCGTGGGAAGAGAGACAGTGACGCCGGTGAGAATCCTCCCGTCGTAGACACCCGGAGTGACCCATGCGGTGTCCAGCAGTCCCTCACGGTAGTACTCGATCCTCAATTCCTCCGTGGTCTCCGAAACGATGGACTGGAACTCGCTCCAGATCCTTACCTGTTCCCCGTCCACCGTCACTATGCTGTCTCCGCTTCGGATACCGGATTCGTATGCCGGGAACCCTATCATCGCCTCGTCGATCACCACGGGGATCAGGGGCTGGAACGGCAGCGAGTCATCGCCGACGGAGTAGTCGACCTCCATCCTTCCGGCGGAAGTACCCACGATCATGCTGCCCCGGGGCTCCGCGTACATCCTGTCCAGCATGTAGTAGTAATCCGACACAGGTACGCCGTTCACGATGAGCACAGTATCACCCACTCCGAGACCCAGGATGTTGTCGGTGTCGCCTACCACGGCAGGGGCTATATCCATGTCCCATCCGACAATGCCGAAGATCGTTATAAGAATCAGAGCGGTGAGTACAAGGTTCGCCAGGGGACCGGAGAGCGCGACCAGAGCCCGTCTGAACCATGAAATCCCCTCCACGGGTTCACCCGTAGTGCCGAGATTCACCTTGCAGTACCCTCCCAGCGGTATCAGGCCGATGCAGTACTCCGTTTCCCCCAGTTTCTTCCTGAAGACGTGGGGAGGGAACCCGATGGAGAACCTGGGTACCGGAAGCCCGATGATCTTGGACATAATGAGATGCCCCATCTCGTGGAAGAACACTATCACTCCGAGTCCGAACACGATGGCCACTAAACTCAGCACAATCTCCGCACCACCTTCCGGGCCCGATCCCTGGCTCTTTCGTCGGCATCCATCACATCCCCCATGACCGATACCGGTAATGACTCGTGGCTGTCCAGCACCTCACCTATCACTGAAGCGATGCAGCCGAAATCTATCCTCCCCGCAAGGAACGCCTCGACTGCCACTTCGTCGGCCGCATTTGCCGCCGCCGGCAGGGTACCTCCTTCTTCTCCGGCCCCTACGACCATTCTGAAGGCGGGATATCTGACATGGTCCAATGGAAGGAACTCCAGCCTGCCCCAGTCAAGCGGACCCTCTGCGGACAGGGCGGTGATATGGAGATCTGGGTAGGCGAGAGCGTACTGAATGGGCACCTTCATGTCCGGCTCTCCGAGCAGGGCCTTCCAGGAACCGTCACCGAGCCTCACAAGCGAATGGACGATGCTGCCCGGATGCACAACCACGCTCACCGGCACGTTCCCGAACAGCCAACGGGCCTCTATCACCTCGAACGCCTTGTTCACCATGGTCGCCGAATCCACCGTAATACGGGCGCCCATGTTCCAGTTGGGATGGGTCAGTATTCTGTCCGGCGACGCTTCCTTCAGCTCATGATACGGAATGTCCCGGGCGGAACCGCCGCTGGCGGTAAGCGTTATCCCGAGCACGGGCCGACGCTCCCCCTGAAGGCACCTGAATATGGTGCTGTGCTCACTGTCCACGGGTATCACCCTGCCGGAACGGACGAAGTCATCCAGAAGCTCGCCGCCTGTCACCAGGCTTTCCTTGTTGGCAAGGGCAAGCGTTATTCCCAGCTCGCGGCAGAGAAGGCTCGCCTCGAGTCCGGCGCTTCCCACGATGCCGTTCAGGACCATGTCGGAGCCCTCTATTGCTTCCCGCAGGGCCCCCGGACCGGTACTGATCCAGGAGGGACACCCCTTTCCCGGCATTATCGCAGCAGCGATCCCGGGGGAGTACAGTTCCCTCTGTCTGGTCAGCAGATCGACATTGGAACGGCACAGTATCGAATGTAGGACCAGCTCCTCACTGGCGTCAATTATCTTCAGCGCCTGTGTACCTACGGATCCCGTGCTTCCCAGCACCGCCACCCTTCTTGCGCTCACAGCAGGTCCCACCGGCTCAGGAGAAAAAGGACTATCCATACCACGGGCGCAGCCGCCAGAAGACTGTCGAACCTGTCAAGAATGCCTCCATGGCCCGGAAGGAGCACGCCGGAATCCTTGACTCCGGCGTCCCTCTTCATCGCCGACTCGAAAAGGTCGCCGGCCACGGCCGCCACACCTCCGATGAATCCGAGAACGGCCATGGAGAGCAACGGAAAACCGGCACCAAGCGAACCGGCCGCGAGAGAGCCGGCCACCGAGCCGGCAATGCCCGCTGCGAAACCCTCCCATGATTTGGAAGGGCTCAAGACGGGTGCCATCCTGTGACGGCCGAAGGCGCTTCCAGCGAAATAGGCCAGGGAATCGCCGGCCCAGCATATGAAAAGAGGGATGCACATCACCCAGAGCGATCCGAAATCCATCCTGAGCCTTGCCATGATGCCGAACCCGAGAGCGGACAGGGCTGTCAGGCCGGTGATCCCGGCGGTCTTCATCCTGGACCCTTCGACACCGTCAATGAGCACCCATACGAGGGAAACCGTCAAACCGGGAATGACGATGAGGGCTATCGAGAGTTCCGCAGGGAGCAGTGCCACCGCGGCGGCGGCTCCACCTGTCAGGAGAGCGGCCATTGTCCCTGCGGCCGCGTTTCTTCCCGACCCCAGGAGTCTCACGGCCTCAGCCGCGGCTACGGCTGCAAGGACGGCGAAGAATACGGTGGTGACCGGATCGGAGTCGATCAGCGCCACAGCTGCGAAGAGGCCTATGCCGGGCACTGCCACCGCCACTCTGCTGGAGAGGGACCTGAATCTGCTCATCAGTCTGGATCTACGTTACCGAAGCGTCTTTTTCTGCGCCTGAAATCCTCGAAGGCCTCCTGAAGATGCTCCTTCCTGAAATCAGGCCAGAGCACTTCGGTGAAGTAGAGCTCCGAGTATGCGGATTCCCACAGCAGGAAGTTGGAGAGCCTCCTCTCCCCGCTGGTGCGGATTATCATTTCGGGATCAGGCACATCGGGCAGGTAGAGGTCTGATGCGATGGTGCCCTCGTCTATATCATCGGGCTGCATATCACCCTGAACGACCCTCCGGGCGATCTTGACCACGGCATCCGCCAGCTCGGCCCTGCCTCCATAGCTCAGTGCAAGGATGAGGCTGAGACCATCGTTGTTCTCGGTCCTCTTCATTGCTGCCCTGAGCTCTTTCAGGGGTCCCTGCGGCAAGTCGTCCAGCCTGCCTGTGGCCATGACCTTCACACGGTTTGAATGAAGGCTGTCAATGTTCCTCTTGATGAAACTCCTGAGAAGGGCCATGATGAAGCTGACCTCTGTCTTCGGTCTCTTCCAGTTCTCGGTGGAGAAGGCGTACAGGGTCAGGTACTTCACACCCGCCTCGCCGCAGTACTCCACGGCATCATGGATGGACCTCTCGGCGGCCCTGTGGCCCTCTATCCGTCTCAAACCCCTGGACCGGGCCCAGCGGCCGTTTCCGTCCATTATTATCCCGAGATGGGTCAGGGGGGCTTCGGTCAAGATATCAGACCTCGAGTATCTCGTTCTCTTTAGCCTCGAGGAACCTGTCTATCTCTGCGATCGCCTGGTCTGCAGCTTCCTGTATCTCCCCGAGACCCCTGTACTCCTCGTCCTCTGTGACATCGCCGTTCTTGCGGGCTTTGTGAAGCTCGTCGTTACCGCTCCGCCTGATGTTTCGAATGGCCGTTCTGCCCTGCTCAGCGAGTTTCTTGACATGACGGCCGAGTTCCTGTCTCCGTTCGTCAGAGAGCTTCGGGACAGGTATCCTCACCAGCGCACCGTCCGCCGAAGCCCGCAGGCCGAGGTCGGATTTCTGAATCGCCCTGACTATGGCATCGGAGGTCGAAGGATCGAAGGGCTGTATGACGATGAGTCTTGGTTCGGGAGCGGATATTCCAGCCACCTGCTTTATCGGATGCATTCCTCCCCAGCACTCGACCCTGAGGTTGTCAAGGAGGGCGGGGCTGGCCTTTCCGGTCCTGATAACCGCCATCTCCCTTGCCGTGCTTTCCACAGCGGCCTTCATCCTGGACTTCTGGTCCTTCAATACTTCATCTATCATCTTCGATTCCCCCTATCAGACTTCCGACGGACGGATCTCTGTAGACTCTGACAATGTTCTCGGGCTTCCATACATCGAAAACACTAACAGGAAGTCCGGCATCCCTGCAAATGGCCACCGCCGCCGCGTCCATGACCTTCAGGTCCCTTCTCAGGACATCATCGTGGGAGATGGACCGGAACCGCCTTGCGTCCGGATCGGATTCGGGATCGGTTTCGTAGATACCGTCGACCTTTGTACCCTTCAGGAGTCTCCGGCATCCTGTCTGAACCGCCCTCAGGGCAGCGGCGGTATCGGTGGTGAGGCATGGATTGCCTGTGCCGCCGGCGTATATGACTATGAAGTCGCGGTCCAGATAATCCCCGGCACTCTCGGGATTGAAGGTTTCGAATATCCCCTCCACAGGTATAGAGGAGAGAACGACGGCTCTTCCCCCGCGCCTGCGAACAGCGTCTCTGAGTGCGAGACCGTTCATGAGGGTAGCCAGCATACCCATCTGGTCCCCGGTTATTCGGTCAACGGATCGAAGGTCCCTTCCTCGGATGAAGTTGCCTCCTCCTGTGACTATTCCCACCGCGCAGCCCTCCGCGGCAAGGTCGAGTACCGCGCCGGCGATACTGTCAAGCGTGACGGGATCTATCCCCTGGCCACAGCCTCCGGCCAGAACCTCTCCGCTCAGTTTAAGAAGCACCCGGAGGGGAGCCGACGGGCTGTCGTCTTTCATCAGTGTCCTATGGAGAACCTAGCGAAGCGGTTGATGATGATGTTCTCCCTGAGCTTTCCGATGAGGTCGGTAAGAGCGTCCTTCACGGTGCCCACTTCGGGGTTGTCCGACCATTCCTGGTCAAGGAGGCAGGCTTCCTCGTATAATTTCTCCATCCTGCCGTCGATGATCTTCTCCAGTATCTCAGGGGGCTTGCCCGAACCCTCCAGCTGTGCCATCAGGACCTTCCTCTCGGCCTCGACAGCTTCCTCGGAGAGATCGGCCCTGGATACGACGACGGGAGGGTAGGCGGCTATGTGCATGGCCACCTTCCTGGCGAAATTCTTGAAATCCTCGGTCCTGGCCACGAAATCGGTCTCGCAGTTGATCTCCACCAGTACGCCCATCTTGCCGGGAGGATGGATGTAGGAAACGACAAGACCCTCGTCCGCTTCCCTGTTCGCTTTCTTCGATGCCACCTTGATACCCTTTTCCCTTAGTATCGTAATGGCCTTCTGCATGTCTCCGCCGCTCTCCTCCAGCGCCTTCTTGCAATCGACTATTCCGGCGCCGGTGGCTTTCCGCAGCTGTTTGAGGCTATCAAGATCCACAGCCATCATTCACCTTTGTCCTTTCCTTCATCGAGATCCTCCGATGCTTCAGCCGGTTCTTCCTCCGAGGGTTCCTCTTCAGCATTCCTGGGAACCTTCTTCGCAGTCTTCTTCACCGGTTTCTTGTCATCATGCTCAGTCTCGTCAGCATCATCGGGAGCTGCCTTCCTGGCCGGCTTCCTCTTTCTCACGGGTCTTTTCGGCCTGGCCGGCACATCATCATCGTCTTCTTCTGCGATGAAGTCTTCCGGTCTTATCTGCGTCCTCTTGCCTTCGGCCGCAGCCAGTTTCTCCGCGGCCACCTCACGGGCTTCGGCCTCCTCCTTCTCCCTGCTCCTGGCGCCCTCGGCTCCGAGAAGGGCGAAATCGGCCAGTGTGCCCATTATCATGGAGATGGATTTGATGGCATCATCGTTCCCCGGAATAGGGTAGTCCACCTCTGTGGGATCACAGTTGGTGTCGACGATGCCGACACAGGGTATTCCAAGCTTCCTGGCCTCCCAGACCGCTATCTGCTCCTTCTTTATATCCACCACGACCACCACACCGGGGAGTTCCTTCATGTGCCTTATACCTGAAAGGTCCTTCTCCAGCTTCTCGTAGTGGCGCTTCTTCCTCAGGATCTCCTTCTTGGTGAGACTGGGGGGATAACCCTCCTTCTCAAGCTTCTCCAGCTCGACAAGTGTCTCTATACCCTGGGATATGGTGCTGAAGTTGGTCAGCATACCGCCCATCCAGCGCTCCGTCACGTAGTATTGGCCGGCTCGCACGGCATGTTCCCTGACGCATTCCCTGCCCTGCTTCTTGGTCGCTACGAAAAGGACGCTCTTCCCTGATGAGACGGTCTTGGCCACCAGATTGGCGGCATCCTCAAGGAGCACGCGGGACTTTTTGAGGTCGATTATATGTATGCCATTGCGGGCCATGAAGATGTAATTACGCATCTTCGGGTTCCATCTGCTCTTCTGGTGGCCGAAGTGTATCCCGGCCTCCAGCATTTCCTGCATGGAAGGTATCTGCATTGACTTATCCTTTCGGTTTTCCTCCGACCGGTTTGACCCGACCAATCCCCTCCTCCGTGAAAGGGACACCGGGCTGGCCACCGCCGGCCGTGTGTGATAGCACCAGTATTAGATCACGACCGCGGCACAGGCCGCGGCATCAACGGACTATCTCTTGGAGAACTGGAATCTCTTTCTTGCCTTGGGCTGACCGTACTTCTTTCTCTCCACGGTCCTGGGGTCACGCCTGAGCATACCCTCGGCCTTAAGGGAAGGTCTGAAATCCGGATTGATCTCCACGAGGGCCCTGGCGATGCCCAGTCTCACGGCTCCCGCCTGACCCGTGATACCTCCGCCGCGAACATTAACCGTAACGTCGAATTCCCTTGTCACGCCGAGAAGGTCCAGCGGTTCAAGAGCGTGTTCCAGCTGCCACAGGTGACAGAAATACTCGCCCGGTTCCCTGTGGTTGATCCTGATCTGGCCTTTTCCTGGCTTGAGATAGCACCTGGCGGTTGCGCTCTTTCTTCTTCCTACTCCAATATGCTGCTTCATTCCACCACCTTGACCACTAAAATTCCAGAACCTGAGGGTTCTGCGCCTGATGAGAGTGTTCGCTGCCGGCGAAGATCTTGAGTTTCTTTATCTGCTGCCTTGCCAGCCTGTTCTTCGGCAGCATGCCTCGGACGGCTTTCCTGAGTATCCTGTCGGGATGCTTCTCCAGCATGACCTTCATGCTGGTGGTCTTCCACCCTCCCGGATAACCGGTATGCCTGCCGTACTCCTTCTGCTCCAGCTTCCTTCCGGTGAAATCCATCTTCTCCACGTTCGTCACGACGACAAAATCGCCCGTATCGATATGGGGAGTGTACACCGGCTTGTTCTTTCCCTGAAGAATGACAGCGATCTTCGATGCCAGTCTTCCCGGAGAGCGTCCGGCGGCGTCCACGTGCCACCATCTCCTTTCGATCTCTCCGGTCTTAGCCGAATATGTCTTCACTTCTTCAAAACCTCCGCTGCGTATAACTCCTGGTCGCTCCAGCGGTCCGTGAGATTGAACTGCATGGAGCACAACAATTTAATTAGTATTCCCCCGGAAGGCGAATAACCATGCGGACCTTCATTATCCTGCGTGGTCCGGAGCCCCGCAACGCTGGAGGCACCGCACACACGGGTGGGACACCGAAGGGAACCGCTAAACTGTTACAATTACATGAGAAAGTCAAGGCACCATCTCGATGAGCCGGTCCATCGAACAGGCTCTCACCCGTCCGTTTTCCAGCACATTCAGAACATCATCGTCCCAGGTCGCCATGACCACGAGAAGATCGAATCCCGCTCTTCTTGCGGCTGCAGCCCTGCCCACCATTGCAAGGGCCCTTTCACGGGACGGTACCCTTCGGGAGAAGGACTGCGGGATAACTCCTTCACTCCCCCTGAAGAAAGGGATGAGCAGCGAAATGCCGGGCCACGGGTACAGTCTGAGCGGACGGCTGAAGCCCCTGCACCTGAGCTCGTCCCAGACCCTGCCGTAAATGAACCTGGCTTCCCTCGGAGAAAGCTGCCCGTCTGTCAGGATGAGCCCCCGCCCGGGATCAGGCGCCTGCTCCTCCAGCGCCCGGACCATGGGCTTCGGAAGGTAGGGCGGAAGTTCACGGCCGTCTCCGGTGATGCGTCTCCCCAGTTCCGTCCAGAAGAAGAGATACCGGCTGTTCCTCACCCGGGTCCTTCCTCCGTGGAACCCAGGGCTTCCTCCAGCACCCTTCTCACCAGGTCGAAGTCGAATCCCCTCCTCATGAGATAACCCGTTGCCCTTCTCAGGGCCTTCTGACGTTCCATGCCGGCGTATCTGCCCTTAACGTCCTTCAGAAGATCGCGATACAGACCGTCATCCTCGCGATCAGAGAGGACCGCCTCAACGTCATCGGATGGCACCCCGCGTTTCACAAGCTCCATCCGCAACCTGAAATTGCCCATGGGCGATCTCTTTGAATGACTTCTGACAAACGCTTCCGCGTAACGCCGATCGTCAACGAGACCGGTCCCCAGGGCCCAGTCGAGTATCTCCTCTATCACTCTGGAATGGTATTTCCTGCCCCCGAGATAGGTGCGAAGCTGAACTGCCGTGTGCTCGGCCATGGACAGATATCTCTCGGCATCTGACCTCGCCCGGGGAAGCTGTTCGGTGTACGCAACCCCGTCCATTTCAGCGGGAACCACGGCGCTGCCGTTAGCGAGCCCCATTCTCACCGCGGTCTCCTCGGTCAGCAGCCAGGAACGGTTCCCGGCGGTGGCCAGCAGCCATCCCCTCCTGATCTTCTCTATCGATTCCAGCAGGACAGGGCTACTCTCCATCCTCCTGCTTCTCTTCCAGGCGTTCCGCGGGGGCGGGGATGTTCAGCTTGGTCCTCAGATCGGCCTCAAGAGCGTCGGCCATCTGGGGATTCTCGACAAGAAAGACCCTGCTCTTCTCCTTTCCCTGACCCAGCTGGGTATCGCCGATGGAGTACCAGGTTCCCCTGCGCGCCACCAGGTCGTTCTCCAGCCCCATGTCGATGAGCTCGCTCTCCCTGGAGATGCCGAAGCCATGAAGGATATCGCACTCCGCGTTCCTGAAGGGGGGAGCCAGCTTGTTCTTCACGACCTTTATCCTGGTCCTGCTACCAATTACCTCTTCGCCGTCCTTGAGTGATGCCACCCTTCTGACATCCAGCCTTACGCTGCTGTAGAACTTCAGAGCCCTACCGCCGGTGGTGGTTTCAGGGTTGCCGAACATGACGCCGATCTTCATCCTTATCTGATTGATGAATATCACTGCGCACTTTGACTGGGAAACCACGCCCGTGAGTTTCCTGAGCGCCTGTGACATCAGACGGGCCTGAAGTCCCACATGGCTGTCGCCCATCTCCCCCTCTATCTCCGCCCTGGGGACGAGGGCCGCAACGGAGTCTATCACTATCACATCGACGGCGTTGCTCCTGACCAGCATCTCAGTTATCTCAAGGGCCTGTTCCCCGTTGGATGGCTGGGAGACGAGAAGGTCGTCAATGTTCACTCCCAGGTTAGCGGAGTAGGTCGGGTCAAGGGCGTGCTCCGCGTCGATGAAGGCTACTTCACCCCCCAGCTTCTGGGCGTTGGCAATAATGTGAAGGGCCAGGGTGGTCTTGCCTGAGGCCTCCGCCCCGTATATCTCCGTAACCCGTCCCCTGGGGATGCCTCCTATGCCCAGCGCCGAGTCCAGCGCAAGGGACCCTGTGGGGATCACATCCACCTTCATGTGGACGTTCTCGCCCAGCCTCATCACCGCACCCTGGCCGAACTGCTTCTGGATCTGATGAAAAGCCGCCTTCAGGGCTTTCTCCTTGTCCTCGGATCTTCCTTTCTTTGGCGCCATAGGATCACCTCTCATATTCAAAGTAGATCGAATGTCTGAATGTATTCGTACTCGGGCCCTTTTGAGGTCAGTCTGCTGTTTATCACCGCGGCACCGGTGATTATCCCCGATATCGGACCTGGCGGTTCCAGCATCGGGACGAGGCCGTCACGTCGCCTTGCCACTGTCAGGTGGGGCATATAACCCCTTTCCGAGACCTTCCCCCTGTCATCGGGTATACTTCCCAGCTGCCTGGCGATCTCCATGACTTCCCCCGGGAAATCTCCACCCAGCCAGTATACTGAAGGGGAGCCCTTCCTGCCAAAGGAACCCAGCCTGTGAAAGCTGAACTCCAGGGGTCCCGGGACCCATGCTCCCAGGGTCCTTATCACCCTGTCCTGAGTATCCTGGCCTATGTCCCCGAAGAATCTCAGCGTCAGATGCATGTTCTGCCCTGAAACCCACTTCAGGGAAGGATACCGGGATACCAGAGGCTTCTGCCACTCGGTCACCTGCTCTACCGCACTCCGGGGCAGATCAAGGGCAGCGAATATTCTCAATCCCCCACCTCCCTCAGGTACAGGAGCAGCTTCCGGAGAAGATAGTCAGCCGCATCCCTTCTGACCACTTCCCTCCCGCCGGAGAACGACTCCCTCCACGCGAGTACCCGGTCAGCATGGCACAGCGCCATCCAGACCGTCCCTACGGGCTTTTCAGCGCTTCCCCCGCCGGGACCGGCGATACCCGTGACTGCCAGCGAAAGGTCCGTACCGGTCAGTTCCCTGATTCCGGACGCCATGGCTTCAGCCGTCTGCCTGCTCACAGCCCCGTGTTCAGCGATGGTTTCTTCCGGGACGTTCAGGAGACTGACCTTGACCAGGTCGGAGTAAGCCGTGACTCCGCCGGCAAACCAGTCCGAAGCTCCCGGCGCGGAGGTCAGGATGGCGCCCAGCATGCCCCCGGTGCATGATTCCGCAAGGGACACAGTCATCCCGGAGGAACGCAGAAGGTTCCCTATCTCCTCCGCCAGCCGAAGGTCAGAGTGAGACATGAACCTGACCTGCGGCGAACAGCACCGCGGCGGATAGAATGCCGGCGGCCACATCGTCAAGCAGGATTCCGAGGGGAGAGTCCATCCTGTCGAAGACGGATACGGGCCAGGGTTTCCAGATGTCGAATGCCCTGAACAGAATGAAAGCGGCGGCGACGCCGGCAAGTCTCCAGCCCGCCGGGGCAGCCATGCAGGCTATCCAGCAGCCGGCGAACTCGTCTGCCACGACTCGGGATGGATCGCTTCCCCAGCTGGCCCTCCCCACCCGGCAGCCCCAGTATCCGATTGCCAGGAAGAGCGCGCAGAGCAACCATCGGAGCGCGGGTCCCGGCCCGAGAACGGCGAACAGGCCGGCAGACACAAGGCTCCCCGCCGTGCCGGGGGCCACCGGGAGGTAACCGGCTCCCAGAACGGTGGCCACGGCTTTCCCCGCACGATCAAGGGCACTGCTCAAAGTACCAGCCTTCTGATGATGGACCTGTTCCGCCAGAAGTAATCCACTCCCGATATCACCGCCAGCAGTACGGCGATGACCAGGATGATGTCAGCCGAGAATAGAAGTATGCTCCTTCCGGAGGCGAGTTCCATCCCCGAGCGGTAAAGGAAGGCGGTCCTGCCGGTGCTGTCATGCTCAAGGACCGAATAAAGAAGGTAAAGGAACATCGAGAGCATCTGGGTGGAGGTCTTGTACTTTCCCATTCTCGAGGGCATTATCAGAACCCCGGCGTACGCTGCTATGGAACGGAGCCCCGTCACAAGAAGCTCCCGTCCGATTATCAGGTACAGCGTCCAGCCTGGCACGAGGTCTATCTGATTGAGGCCGATAAGGGCAAGGGCTATCAGCAGCTTGTCCGCAAGAGGATCCAGAAACTTGCCCAGGTTGGTAACCCAGCCGTACCTCCTGGCAAGATATCCATCGTACAGGTCGGTTACGGAAGCGATGAAGAAGACAGCCAGCGCCGCTATCCTGGAGCCCTGTCTGTTGTCGATCAGAAGCACCATGAAAAGAGGGCTGAGCAGTATCCTGAGGATCGATAACCTGTTTGGCCAGTTAATCTGCAATTATCAGACTCTCTGTCTTCCCTGGAAAGCCTGGCTCAGGGTCAGAGAATCGGCAAACTCCACCGACGCTCCGGGAGGAAGCCCCCGGGCGAGCCTGGTGACCTTTATCTCCCTGTCCGACAGCGTCCTCGAGAGGTAGGATGATGTCGCCTCGCCGTCAGCGGTGGAATCCAGGGCAAGGATCACCTCATCGGCGTTGAACCTGTCGATCATGCTCTTCAACTTGTCTATTCCAAGCTCCTCGGGGCCAAGGCCGTCAAGCGGAGCAAGAAAACCGTGAAGCACGAAGTACTTGCCCCTGTAGAGTCCGGCGTCCTCAATGGCCCGCATATCCGCGGGGTTGTGGACGACACAGATCGAGTCGGTCCGGGAGGCCGTGGAACAGATTTCACAGACATCCTTCTCGGTAATGTTCCTGCAGATGGAGCATTCGCCCACATTTCTCCACACGAGGTCCAGGACTCCGGAGAAATCCCTTGCCATGTCCCTGTTGTCAACGATGCTGAAAGCCAGTCTCATGGCGGTCTTTCTTCCTATGCCCGGAAGCCTCTGGAGCTGTTCCACCAGTCTGTCGAAGAGGTCGGAACTCACATCAGTCCTCCCATTCCCGGCAGGCCGAGGTCTTCCATGCGCTCCCTGGAGAGTCTTCTGCTTTCTTCCACAGCGTTCTTCACTGCAACGATTATAAGGTCCTCCAGCATCTCCATGTCTTCAGGGTCCACCGCTTCAGGAGAGATGGAAAGCTCCACCAGTTCACCCTGTCCCGTGACAACGGCCCTGACAAGGCCATCGGCAGCCGTACCCTCCACTCTCTCATCGGCGAGGTCGTCCTGGAGCTTCATCATTCCAGCCTGCATCTTCTGGGCCTGGGCCATCATCTTCATGAGCTGTTTCTGGTTCATGGGTCCTCTCCGTATCAGTAACCGTCAGACAGCGTCAAAGAGCCCCAGTATCTGCTGGGATGTCTCCTTCTCCTTTTCCCTGTCTATTTCTTCGCTGCTCCTGCGCGTATCCTCCCCTGTACTCTCTTCGGCTTCCGGTGGACCCTCTTCAGGTCCATCGGCAGTCTCTTCAGGAGGTTCGGGTCCGCTGTCCGGTTCTGGTCCTTCTTCCTCAACGGGTGCCGCTTCCGGAACCGATTCCACACAGTGGACGGGTTCTTCCAGTTCCTGTACGGTCTCCTCAGGCTTCGGCCCGTCTCCCTTCACCCCGGGGGGGGCGACTTTTTCCGACAGCCTTTCTGCTATCCCGGGAAGCTCGTCAAGCGAGAATGCCCTCGAAAGCTTCGATGCTGTCATAAGGGCAGTCTCCAGGGTGACCCTGGGCAGGTTGCTCCTCTTCACCTCGATGGAAGCGCTGCTGATTATCCTAAGGATGTTCAGCACCGCCACGTCCGGTATCCCGGCCGCAAGGTCCACAAGCAGCTTCATCTCCGTTTCGGGGACTTCCCCAAGGCTCTCGGACGCCCCGGCGACAACAAGGAGGAGGTTCCTGAGGAATGAGATGAAGGCGTCCATGAGTTCGTCGACGCCGTATCCCTCAGAGAGCGATCTCGATACGCGGTCGATGGCTCCGGAAGTGTCCCCGGCAAGTACAGCTGAAGCGATGCCGGCCAGAAGGTCCGTTTTCACCATACCGAGCAGCCGTGCCACATCCTCGCCATGAATGTCTTTGCCTGAGAAGCTCACAAGCTGGTCCACCAGGGAAAGAGCGTCCCGCATGCTCCCGCCGCTTGCCCTGCATATCAGGCTCAGCGCCGCTCCGTCCAGAGCAATACCCTCTCCCGAGGCCTCCTTCTGAAGGTATTCGGACATGTCCGTCACCGGGATGCGTCTGAAATCGAAACGCTGGCATCTGCTGAGGATGGTGTCCGGCACTTTCCTCGGCTGGGTGGTGGCGAAGATGAAGACCACCGAGTCAGGGGGTTCCTCCAGTATCTTCAGAAGAGCGTTGAAGGCCTCATTGGTCAGCATGTGAACCTCGTCGATGATATATATCTTGTACCTGCCGCCGGCTGACGCGTACCTTGCCTGCTCCCTGAGCTCCCTTATCTGGTCGATCCCTCTGTTGCTCGCTCCATCGATCTCACGTACATCCAGATGATTGCCGGAGGTGATGCTCCTGCACGAATCGCACTGCTGGCACGGCTGTGATGAGGGACCCTTCTCGCAGTTCAGCGCCTTGGCGAATATCCTGGCCGTGGTGGTCTTGCCTACGCCTCTTGGACCTGTCATGAGATAGGCATGGCCTATCCTGCCGGTATCGATGGCATTCTTCAGCGTAACCGTCACGTGCTCCTGGGAGAGGACTTCCTCAAATGACTGGGGACGCCATTTCCTTGCGAAGACCAGATAGCTCAAATGCTCCTCCGTTCCGATGATACGCCGGCCATGCGTATCTGCTGGACAGGCCTCACGGGATGCAACATGCAGCCGGCTCAGGCCAGGTGTGCCTGCGTCGCCCGACAGACACCGCTTACCGCTGCTACCTTCCGGTCCTGACGGGGTTCACGGGCTGACGCCGCGCAGGTCCTGACCCTCAACACCGCTTACACGGGTACATACCCGCTGCGCGCTGCCGCACAGATCATTCGGCCCCGCTGTAGCGGATTGCGGGTAGAGGGCACCGCTAGCTCCCCGCCTAGCACGGCCGGCGCGCTGAATATACATGTGTTCCCCTCGCCGGAGAAGAGGGGCAAAGGGATTTTCAGTCCAGCGGCATCACCGTTTCACTGGTATCAACCGCTCCGGAGTTTACGGGAGTCTCGTGGTCGCCGTTTCCATGACACACCATCGTCACCGCCGCGAGAACGGCGAGCAGCACCAGGACCGGATACAGGATAGTCCGAAGCGATACGGAAGGAAGCTTTCTGACATCACGGCAGACTCTCACGGCTGCGGCGCTTCCGCCTGTCTTCCTGAAACGGATCCCCGTCTCCTCCACCAGATGTCTGAGACTGTCATCAAGGGGCCTTCGGCATCCGCAAGCGCAGCTTTCAGCCGCATCCGACCGAACCAGCCTTCCGACACCCTCGGTCATCAGAATCACCGACTGCCCCGGTTTCAGAAGGAGATGACGCGCGCCCTCACCTGGCGCCGCATCATCCAGTACTCCATCGTCGGGGTCCCTGCCCGTGATGAACACCCGGCACGAGCCCCTGGAGTACACCCAGACCTCACTTCCAAGGGCGGCTGCAACAGCCAGGGAAATCTCCCCGGCCGAGGGACGCTCATCGACCTCTTCGATTGAGTCCTCAAGCAGGTCCCCGATGCCGTAGGCGACACCTTCCGCGAAAGTATCCCTCAGAAGAGCCACGACGTCTCCGATAAAGCCCTGGAGCAGAGGAGGGCCCTCGGCGACCACGGCCACCCCGGCTATGGCCCCCGTTCCCGTGAAACCGTCAGCCAGGGAAGCGATGCTTGTCAGATGCCTGCCCGGCTGGTTAAGCCAGGCTATCTCGACCTTAAGGGCAGTACTCAAGGCCGTGCGCCTCAGTCGAGATCAGAACAAGCAATGTACTGATGAAAGGGAGGTGGTGGAGATGAGCGGGATCGAACCGCCGACCTCTGCCTTGCGAAGGCAGCGCTCTGCCAGCTGAGCTACATCCCCACGAATTACCCTTGAAGGCGGCGACCGGCCGCATTCCGAGTTCAACCGGGAAGGTCACTCGATGAGGTATACCTTCCCGGAACCTGACACCTCGGTGAAGCCGCCTTCCGAACCTGAAAGGATTATGTCCGGATCCGTTGCCATTATGGAAGAAGTCCTCACAAGGAACACCCTGTTGTTCTGACCGAGAAGAATGACCCTTACAGGCTTCTCCGCCCTGAATATCACGGATTCATGGCCGGTGTCCTTGACTACGAACAGTGAGCCGTTATCGGGAATATCCAGGAGCTCCAGTCCGATCTCACCGGTGTGCAGGACCACGGCCTCTTTCCTGATGACCATGTTATCTCTCACATCCACCCTTAGTGGAGCCTCTGCGCCGCAGTTCAGAAGGAAGGTGCCCTGTCCGGAGATACTGACCCTGCCGTCCTCCGCCGATTCAACATGCAGCGTCCGCTCCATTACCGTTAACATCTGATACTCGACCTCGATCGTCCCCGATGTCATGGTTACGGTCAGAAGGCCGGACTCCGGAGACCAGGCGTCGATGGAATAATCCGCCTCGTGTTTCATTACCAGGGTTTCGGGCGCCTCAGCTTCTTCCGCGGCAGGAACTCCCGCGGGGGATTCTTCAGGTTCAGGAACCTCGGAGACCTCTTCATGTTCGGTAATCTCAGCAGAAGGTTCTTCTTCAACAGCTTCTTCTTCAGCAGCTTCGGTCTCGGGCTCCTCGGCCGCCTCGGCTTCTTCAGAAACTTCCGCCTCTTCTTCCGCTTCCGCTTCTTCCTCCTCCGGGATCTCTGACGCGGGTTCTTCATCAGCAGTCATGAAGATATCCTCCAGGGTCTTGCCCATGCCCTCGTCAAACTCACCGGCATCTTCAGCGGCTCCCTCAAAGGAGGAGGGTTCCTCTTCCGCGACTACCACTTCATGTTCGATTTCGCCTGTAGAGACCTCTTCA
>JAFGPK010000063.1 GCA_016936235.1 Candidatus Fermentibacteraceae bacterium
CTTTTTACTCTCTTCAGTATCCTGCTCCTGATCTTCTTGTAGGAGGGGGGAGGGCCCGTCCTGACCAGTCCGCCATCGATGTAAAGGCCGTCGGATATCCCCCATTCTCCCAGCACCGAGGGGTCTGAAGTGACTATCTCCCTGAACTCCACCAGTTCTCCGAACTCCTCCGAGGCTCTCCTGGCCCTCTCGCTCACGATGCTCTGTAACTGGCACCAGCCGTTGATGAAGGATGTCACGGTCACTTTCCCCTCCACGCTTTCCGGTTCCTTCCTCTGTCTGATCCACTGTGGAGGAACGGCATCCTCCTTGTATGGCTTCCAGAGCAGCACCGTTATCCCGTTGCTGTCAACCTTGCTGTAACCCTGTTTCCTGAACCATGAAGCCCTCATCCAGACCGGTATGGAAAGCCCCCAGGCGGCCATGCCCTTCATGTTCATGGAGGAGGCGTCATCTTCGGCGGCCCGAAGCAGCGCTTTGCCGATCCCCCGCTTCTGGTAGTTGCCGATACCTTTTCTGTACCCGTGGACCCAGATGCAGTCTATGAAGTAGAGGTCGACGCCCAGCGCCCGGGAATACTCGATGGGGATATACTGGATCATGCCGCATGGGGTACCGTCTTCCACGGCCAGCTTGACACGGAGCCCCTTCTCGATCATCTCGTCGAACCATTTTCTCTTGTGGTCACCCGCCTCCCTCATCTCGTCGGACCAGGTCTCGAGGCAGCAGAAATACTGCTCATGGTGCCTTTCTGTCAGATCGATGATCTCCATATGCTCCCCCCGCTTTCCGGTCATCACCGGAAACAGTTGTTCGCGAAGTGCGGATACCTTCAGCCTGGATGGGCCGATTCGTCATGCTGTCCGCCGATTCCGTCGTGAAGGATCCACACGTTCGGTTCGACATACAGACCTCTGTCGGATTCCAGGTCCATCGATACCGGATTCAGAGCACCGGGGACTATATAGGAACCGGAGCCGGGAAACTCCATCCCGGTCCATTCCTTCCACTGCGCTATGGAACCGGGTATCTGCATCGCCTTCGAGCAGACACCGATGATCTCTCCGCCTGACCTGACATGCACTCTAAGCCAGCTGTCGAAAGGCAATCCATGCCCGTTCTCCCAGGTAATGTACTCCTCGATCGGTATCAGGGGGTGCCTGGATTTCTCGCTGGGTCTTGCGGGGAGGATCAGCCGTTCCAGTCCCATTCTGGCAGCGAGGCGCTTCATCTCTTCCACGGCGGCTGAACTCAGGCCCTTTCCCCGATGCTCCCTGTTCACGACAATCTGGACTCCCATGAGAGTGTTCGGCTTCACGCCTTTCCCGTGATCCATCACGGATTTCTCCACGCCCCAGTCCCATCCCTCATCGGGAAGCCTTTCCAGGCTGTCGGTGAAGCTGAGCGGAACCGCGTTGACCACCGCAAGGATCTGATCGCCCAGCATAAGCATAAGCTGGAACTCCCTGAAGAGCTCGATGAACCTCATCCAGTACATGTGAGCCACCGGGTCATGCAGCATGAACTCCGGCCAGGCCTCGTCGCATACGCTGTCCTGGGCCTGGAACAGGTCCCACCTTTGTGCGAGTGTGATTGTCCGATAATTCAAATCGACTCCAGGTTGATTCCCTTGATCGCGGCTTCCCGGCGCGACATGAAGCAATTCTTAAGGGGCAAGGTCGAGCATGGGCGAACGAAGCGATATTCTATCCCCGTCACCGCGGGGCAGAAAGGATTCCTAGTAGTCCTCGTCCGGATAGAAATCCACTTCTTCATCATCCAGCGCATCGACATTGCCGAAGAATTCGCTCAGTATGTCCATGGCGGGTTCGTACTCCGACGATTCCAGCCACAGCAGGTATCCCGAGTCCTCTGGTATCATCCAGTCCTGGTACTCGGATTCGGGCAGATCCTCGAACGGGGTCACCTTTGTCCTGTAGCCATTCCTTCCGAGATACTCCTGCGCATCCTCGAGAGCGTCCAGGTCGGCCATCTGAAGAACCGGCACCATACCAGAATTAAAGCTCATTTTCGATTCCTCCTTCATGGATCTCCCGGGAATATGTAATAACAAATCTCGGACGTATAGCCACTGCCCCCCTCCGTCGTCGGCAGAGCGTCATGTCCGGGTATGAACGGACCGCTTTCAGCATGGGCTGCTCGTCCATGGATCAGGGACTGCCCGCGGATACCACGAAAAGGTTCGATCGATCCCTCTTGCCTATCCGGTGTATGATTCCGGCATTGCGGAAACAGTATGCCATCTTCTGTGCGAGAGCTTTCCTGATGTTCATCACCTCCGCCAGGTCCTGTGTCGTAAATTCGCGGTCCAGTTCATCCGGAAGAAGAGCCAGCCAGTCTTCCGGCCGTTGGAAGATTCTCGAGTCCACGACTTCGATGAGGCGACGTTCCTCTATGACCCAGCCATTTCTGCGCCTGCCTCTCCCGCCCCCGTACTTCCTGACTTCTTCCTCTCTCACCAGAAGCGCCTCCACAGAGAAGTTCGGGTTCACGAACAGGTGAGGGAAGCTGACCATCTCTCTGAACAACTCTTCCACGCGGCCTCGTTTCGGAGACTTGCGGCGGGAGATGATCCCGTTCTCCTCCTCAGGGAGCTTAACGATCCATTTCTCGAGAGCTATGGGATAGACGAGCCTGATCTGATGGTCCGGCAGCAGCTTCCTGAGCTTATGCCTGATGGAAGCGAAACCGCCCGTCTGTATCTCTATGAGAAGCTCCCCGCGCAGGATGTCCGCAAAGAACCCGTCCACGGGAACCTCGATCAGGTCGCCGGGCTGAGAATACCATTCCTTGAGGGATGCGTGCAGAGGCTTCTCGTTCAGCAGTCCTATCTCCGACAATGGTCCTGATGCACCTTCCAGCAGAAGTTCAGGGTCAGGTTCAACCGGAGGGAATCCAGCCCGGCGCTCAATCAGCGAAATCCGTGATCCAGCGGCCTACTCTGTAGTTCATCGGCCCTCCGTGATCATCATCATTCGTCTTGGTTCCGGAGAGCATGTCCGGCGCATCCGGCGCACTGCTGAGCGCGGCGTTCGACCTCACAACCGTTGACCAGTCCTCATCATCCCGGGCGGTCCCGTATCCCAGGGTAACGCTCTCGGAGGGGTAGTATACGGCATCCTGGACTGCGCTCACGTTCAGAAACGGATCATTCATGGAGCCGCAGCTGTTCCCGAAATGCCATACGACTTCGCCCGTGAAGGCATCGAGGCACAGGACAGACCCATCACGGGTGATGTACAGCCGGCCGTTCTTTATTAGAAGCGTGCTGCAGCTGAAATCCGCTCCGGTGATCATCCAGAGGACCTCTCCCGTGACCGTGTTCATGGCGAACAGCGTATCCGGGTTCTGTTGGCCGGGTTCCTGATCAGACATGGCATGCATGCCTTTTGACAGGAATGACATCCTGAACCAGTACGAATCCTCGTGCCCGGATGGAGGAAGCCGGTTATCCTCGCTGGAGGAGGTCAGATCCGGGCTGACTCCAAGGTCGCAGGAACTGCTGCAGGTTACAGGGTCCGCTCGAGGCGAGAAACTTACGGAAGGCCGTTCCTGTGAAACCATCCCCTGTTCGAGGTCTCCCATGCACGTCATCGCGACGGTCCGGCAGGCGATGCCGCCGGATCCATGAATCCCCGGGTCGGCGGATACCGGGTTTGCTGCGGCTGTTGACGGTATCAGCAGCGCCGTCAAGAGTGTCAGGCAATCCATCATGTGCTCCGTTCCCCTCATTCTGTCAGAACACTTCCTGAAGATGCATGTCGCTAACGAATGTAAACTCGCGATACCACAAAGGGTTGTCAAGTTCGATGAGGACACGGGACTGGCGGTTTTCCGGAAGATTTCTACAGGCTGGATACATTCATATTCAAGAATACCGATAGAAACATATGATTTAATCTATTGATTGAGTACTTTGAACCAGTCTGGATCCAGTCATGCGAATTCGCTCCGGAAAACGAAGTACACCGCTCCGAGCAGACAGAGACCGGCCCACAGGTAATCCAGCTTCAGGGGTTCCTTCAGATAGAGCAGGGAAAAGGGAACGAATACGCTCAGTGTGATGACTTCCTGGATTATCTTCAGCTGCCCGACGGAAAGGACTGTGTAACCGATCCTGTTGGCCGGCACCTGCAGAAGGTACTCGAACAGCGCTATGCCCCAGCTGACCAGAACCGCGACGATCCAGAGCTTACCGCTGAGTTCCTTCAGATGGGCGTACCAGGCGAAGGTCATGAAGATATTGCTGCAGATCAGCAGAAGAATGGTAGTACCAACGGGATTCAATTGCCGCTTCCTTTCGTGTGAGAGTACACGGTGTGCTGTACCGGACCCACTCGCCCCTGAAGGCCTTGAAGGCCTCTCCGGAACCGATCTCGTGTTCTTCATCCGCAGTCTCGACGCGGAGTGTTCCGCTCAGCACCAGCGTGTACTAGTCGAGACTCCCTCCTTCGCTGATGACCTATCTCAACAGGCAGAGTCCCGTTGTTTCGGCGATACCGCCTGACTGGATCCTGCAGATGTAGATACCGGCTGACACTGTCCTGCCGTGATCGTCAGTGCCGTCCCACTGCACCGAATGCCGACCCTCCGACAACTCTGAATCCTGGAGTGTCCTTACGATCCTGCCTGACAGGTCGTAAATCGCCACGGAAGTCCTCCCGGATTCTGACAGCTGGAATGATACGCTTGCGGAAGAGTGGAATGGATTCGGGGCGGCCTGCAGGGCAAGCCTGGTGGAAGGCTGGAGAGAAATGCCCTCCTGGGTTACAGTGAAATTGATGGTGTCGGCCGCGACGGCGGAGCCGCCGTCGAAGGAAGTCACGATCAGCTCGTTCGGACCCACATCCGCGTAGAAGCAATCCTCGCGGTAGGTGTACCTGAGTCCGGTGCCGAAGGCGTAGAGGTTCCAGTCGGTGGCCGCTATGTACATTACACCGTCGGTTATTGCCGGGCAGGAAACGATTCCGTAGGGTCCGGAAGTGGTCATGTAGCTCCATATGGTCTGCCCGTTGTCCCAGTCGATCGCCATCACCCTGGCCGTGGCATCGTAGTAATTGCTTCCCTCGCCGTAGAACACTACTCCGTCGGCCAGCCCCGAGGACCCGTGATGGACTCCCGGTACGGACCATACCGTACTTCCATCGTCAGCATCCAGGCAATGGTAGGTGTCCACCTGGTCGGCGAAGTAAAGCCGCCCGTCATGGTACGCGGGGGTTGCGGAGATGTAGGTTCCCGGCGTTATGTCCACCTCCCAGACCGTCGTCCCCGTCAGCGCGTTTATGGCCCTCGCCTTTGCGTCGCTCCCGCAGATGTAGATGATGCCGTCCAATATGACAGGGGAAGAGTCCCAGTATCCTCCGTAGCTGTCGGTGTTCTGCCAGATTATGGAGCCTGTACCCGCATCCAGTGCATTGAGGGCGCCGTAGTACGTGGGTATGAACACCATCCCGTTCCAGACGGTGAGGCAGCTGGCGGTGTACCCCGGAAAAGTCTGGGACCATTCCTCGTCGCCGGTGAGAGCGTCGAACCGGTAGACGTGGGACTCCGTGGGAGAGAACGAGCCTCGGCCGCAGAACACTCCTCCATCGTAGACCGCAGGGGTGCTTCCGTCAGCGTCGGCGGCTGCCGTGGCCCAGACCCGGTCGCCGGTCAGGGCATCGAAACACCAAAGCGAATCGCTTGCTGTGTAGACGTACCCGTCCTTCACGGTGACCGCGTCATCGGTGTAGCCGGTGTAGTACTTCCAGACTGTTTCTCCAGTAGCCGCGTCAAGGGCGAAGAGGGAGTCCTTGCCGTAGTTCGAGGGATAGTAGACCAGGCCGTCCACTATCACGGGAGTAGGGAACTCGTGGTAATCACCCGTGACCGGCGCGGCCCAGAGAATGGTATTGTCCATGGGAGCCGGTGACTCAGAGAACCCGTGATGAACGTCGTTCTGCATGTATGTGTACCAGTCCGTGTTCAGCCTGGGCAGAAGGACCGGAGCCTGGCCGTTGAGGACGTAGCGGACCGAATCGGGGATCTCGTCATCGTTCTCGACTATGGAATTCAGCATAAGCCAGTCGCCGTCGTATGTCTCTCCGTCCACCGGTTCGGTGATGATAAGGCTGGTGACCGAAACCAGTATCGAAATGAGAAATGCCGGTAAACCCATCTGCAACTCCTTCTGCATGGAACATGATGATCAATCATCCTGCCTTGACACCCTGGAATGATAACACATCTCCAGCATTCATGACTATTGCTCGCTGCATGATCCTCGGCGGATCAGGTATGCCTGATGGTCTCAGTAGAGAATAACCGTGACAGGATCGCCTTCGAATCCAGGTCGGATTTCCCGACGGAACCGGTCTCCTATCGGCCTGAATTGCGGCAGTAGAACTCCAGCATCTCGGGGGAGATCCTCAGGATGTCGGGATCCAGTTCCTCCAGGTAATCACCGAACGTACCCTCCCTGATGTGAGTGAATGCCCGCTGGTTAACCACACCGTCAAGGTTCACCACCACATGTCTGTCGCTTATGAAGTAACCCAGGTAGCCTGAGTCCGTGGCACCTATAAGGAGGGAATCGGGGGAATCCCAGCCCGTCTCCATGGCGGAGCCCATCATGTCCGTCGCCTGCTGTGGGTAATAAAAACCGTTTCCCAGTGTGTAAAGGTTCAGGATGAGCAGACAGACCAGTGCGGCGGTTACCGATGACGTCCTCCATCTTACCCCTCTGGAGAGGTTGACGAGCAGCAACAGGAGTATGAGAGGAAATATCGACATGTGCCACACGGCGGATGCTATCCTCACGAAAGTGTAGAACACCAGCAGCAGCAGCGCCGGAAGCCAGATGTACGCCGGAAGGATTATCCGGTGCCTGTTCCGTACGACGAAATAGACCGTTGCCGCCGCCGCTGCGAACATGGCTAAATCGCACCAGAGCGGTATTATCGTGTCGAAGTTCCGGGCATGGTATACGAAGGGGGACAGGAATATTACGGCCAGCTTGTGGAAGAGCCTCCCTCCGTTGTAGAGCCAGTACTTAAGGGTTGAGACGGGAAACATCGTATGCCACCTGAAGTATGAGAGCGCCATTCCGGAGGACTGGACCGGACTGCCGAATCGGTTCCAGCACCAGAATAGCCATGGAAGTGATACGAGGGCGGTGACCAGGCCGGTCATGGCAAGATTCCTCACTTCCGCCCATGACTTCCTCTTCCAGAGAACGACGGCAGCACCGCAGAGAATGAAGAAGACCGAATCCGTTCTGGCAAGGAACAGAAAACCCGCCGCGATACCCAGAAGCACATGCCCGCGAAGCTGTGGTCCATCGGAGGAGATAACCCCCTGCAGCATAATGAAGAAAAGCACGAGGCACATGAAGAACAGAGGCGTCTCCAGTCCGCTCAGATTCAGCAGCACCAGCCACGGCAGGAAGAGGTACAGCGACATGCCGAGAGTCTGCTGACTCCCGGTGAAACCCAGCCTGAGGAGAAACCTCCTCAGAAGCAGGGCTGTGGTACCGTTCAGAAGGACGGACATGAGGAGGGATACAAGGATGAACGGCTCCCTGCCGGGCCGGAAAAGGAACCGGACGATGGACAGGATACCCATCCAGAGTGGATGGTATCCGTTAGTGGGCTCGCCCGGGCTGAACACGCTGCCGTGACCCTGCGCGATGTTCTCCGCTATCTTCAGGTAGTAGAGCGTGTCGTCGGGCATGAGACGCTGGATGTCAGGGTACAGGTTCAGATAGAAGAACAGAGCCACCGCCAGATGCAAAGCGACCCCGAGACAGAACAGGAGAATGCCGGTCCTGTCGCCCGGGAAGAAACGCATGCCGCGATTCAGATCCATGCACCACCCCCCTCCATGAGTGTCAACGGCAGGACAGCGAAGAGAACCGGGCAGATGACGTATTTATAAGTACAGCTGTCACCCGCCGTCCAATATCCGCCATATGTAACCCCGTCCCGGTCCCGGCGCCCTTACCAGGCCGTTCTCCTTCTCCATCCTGCCCACCCATTCGCCGCACGGGGTCCGGTAGGGCAGGTCGAGACGCTCTTTAAGCTGGTTCCATGTGAGCCCTTCCCGGTTCCGGCGAAGCTCACCGCAAATCGAGTCCCTGAAATCCACGTATCTCAGTTTTCGCCTCCCGCACATCGGACCCGGTCATTGCCCGCAGGCGGTTTCTGAGCGAGCACCAGCGTATGGCCGCTGTCCCCCTCCGGAACGAATCTCGTCCAGCTCACATGGAGTCCGGCCTCTTCGATCCATCGCACGTTGGTCTTCTCATCGGCATGGCTCCAGCACATCCGGCCCCCGGGCACTCCCAGGTACGCTTCATCACTGCCGGTCCACGCGTCATGGCCGACGGTGGCCATGAAATAACCGGATGGCCGCAGCCAAGAGCCTATCCGTCTGAAAAGGGCCGGGTGCTCCTCCAGGGGCATGTGGATGATGGTGTAGAACGAGACCACTGCAGCGAAGGCACCTTCAGGGAAGGCGAGTTCCGAGATGTCTCCGCACAGGAATCGGGCCGATGGCACCAGTTCCCTCGCCCTTCCGATCTGGACCTCGGAGAAGTCCGCCCCGGTTACTTCGAATCGCCTGGCCAGGAGTCTGGTCGCCGGCAGGCCGCAGCCGCATCCTATGTCCAGAACTGGCGAGTTCTCCTGGAGGAGTCCCTCGAGGATTCCCACCCACGATGAATAGTCGCCTGAATCGTCGGGAGTATCATCGCTCCTGTAATCGTACGAGAGCCTGTCGTATCCCGTGCGGACGATCTTCTTCTGTTCCTGCGGCTTCATGCGGTCCTAGCCCTCCAGGGAACGGGAAGAGTATTCAGGCATGGTCCTGATGGACTCCATGGGAATTCCATCAGCTCATCCCGCGACTTTCCTTGCGATCACCCTCGAGATGGCGTGCCGGTGGGGAACCCCGCTGGACATGCAGTCGAATATCTCCTCCGAAGTGTACTCGATCCGCCAGTCGTGGTAGTAACTCAGGAGCTCGCCGGACCTCCATTCGAACGCCTTCGCCTCTGCGTCCGGAGCCCTGCTGATGAAAGGTTTACTCACGAAAACGGAAAGTGCGTTAACGCCATCCGGATTTGTGAACGCGCGGTAATTGCCAAGGATTTCCGGCCTCAGGTCCGGCGGGATGTACTGCAGGACCCCTGTGGAGAACACCACGTCGAAGCAGGAGTCAAGCCTGTACTCGATGATGTCCGCGACGAAGACTTCCAGTGAGACGTTCGCCCTCTCCGCGAGACGCAGCGCTTTCTCCACTCCCACGGGGGAAGAGTCGAAGGCCGTGACGGAATACCCCTTGCATGCGAAGAAGACGGCGTCCCTGCCCTCGCCGCATCCTACGTCCAGCAGTCTAGACCCTCCTGAAGGGGGAAGGATCTCAAGAACCCTGGAGCAGTTCGAGGAGGGCTTCAAGCCCCAGTAGTACTCCTCCTGATCGTACCGCTGGTCGTACAGGTTGCCCGTATCATCCTCCCGCGCAGTGAAGGACATCATCCTTTCCTGCCTCCTCATACAGGGTCACGAAGCATCCATTATCCGCCCTTCCCTCCGGCAGCCGTCTGCGGGTGTTATCCGAAGGAGGGGAGCTTCTTCAGGGCTTCACATTCTTCCTCGAGGACTCCGGCTGTAACTGCGGGCATCAATCCGGAATAGAACGGATGCTGCAGAAACATCCCGACCGCTCCGCCTGCCCTGTCGGGCGCTCCGTAGACCAGGGTCTTCACCCCGGCGAAGCAGATAGCCCCGAGACACATTGCGCATGGCTCCAGTGTGCAGTAGATGGCGGCTCTCTCGGGTCTGCGCCCGAGTTTCTCCCGGGCTTCCAGAAGTGCGTTCATTTCGGCGTGGGCGATGCCGCACCGGCTGGATGTCTTCGAGTTGTGACCGACGGCCAGCACCCGACCGTTCTGCACGAGGATGGCCGCAACGGGTGCGTCGCCGTTCAGAGAGCTGTCGTTGGCCTCCTGAATTGCCCTGCGCATCCAGACTTCGTGCTCACACACTTTTCCCCCGCTCTTCATCTTGTCCGCACCGGAGTCTCCTGACGGATCGACACTGTCCGGACCTGGATGCAGACCCAGCATCGCCCTTCCCACCTGGCTCCAGCTCAACAGAGCGGTCTCTTCGGGCGTTCCACCGGAACCAGGGAAAGTGCCGCTGCGATGGAGAAGGAGAAGGTCCACCAGAAAAGGAATCATACCGGCATCTTCCTCGTCAGAGGTTCCGCCGTACTGCTCAGGGTTCCTGTTGACATCCGCTCCGACCATCCGGCAGGAATCGCCATCATCCCTGAAATGAACGACATAGATGCAGTGGCCGGTCCAGCTGCGGTGAAAGAACAGCCTGCCGTCATTCCAGTAGATGAACCACTTGTCCTCCATCTGTTCGGGGATCAGTCCCCTCCGGATGATCTCCGTCTCCTCCATCGTGAAAGCCATCTCCAGATGGATTGACGTTCTCTCGGGAGGCAGGGGTTCCGTATTCCAGTCTTCCTGCCGCGCCGTTCTCATCTTCCTCCCGGGTCATTCACCCAGCAGGATCATCTTGCACATGGTCGCGCCGGCTTCCGATGCGCATCTCAGGATGTAAGTCCCGGGAGGCATGCCGGAGGTATCGAGTGAAGCTTTTCCCGTCTCGTCGGGTTCCGTCCGGAATAACAGTCTCCCGTTCAAATCGTACAGCTCCAGAGGGGAAGTGCACGATCCATCGATCCTGATGTTGATGCTCATGCCGGCAGCGACGGGGTTGGGCGAGATCCGGATGCAGTTGCGAGGCTGCGGACTCCGGGTTCCCCCCTCGATGGATGTGACCACGTCCCTGGGAACGAACCTGATCTCCGGGACTTCCGGTGCCGCCCAGGCCACGAAATAGCCGGAGTCCACGCTGCATACCGCGAGGTTGCCATTGTAGAGGTCCGACACTCCTGTTTCGACAACATGGCAGTAGCCGTTCCACTCTCCGTCCCAGTGGCCGCACAGTATCTCGTCCCCGTCCTGCCAGACCAGCAGCATGCCGTAATCATCGGGACTGGAGCAAAGGGCGATGGCAGCCAGAACGGGGATACCGTAAGGGTCCGGGGTCAGTGAATCCGGGCAGGCGAATCCTGGGCGCAGAACGGAATAGTAGAGTTCCGTATCGTCGCTTCGGGTCCAGAATCCTGCTGCTTCCGTGGCGCACGAGCCTGCGGCCCTTACTTCGCCATCGCAGTAATCGGAGTAGAAACAGTCGTGCATCATCGGTTCGAAATCCCCGGACACCGGGTCACCGTTTATCTGATGTATTCCGGCGTATACGTCCAGCAGAGGTGTCATATATCCGTTGTGCCAGCTCCAGAACATAGCAGGGGTTGATGTTGCGCAGCACACAGGCCTGCTGTAGGAGTTGATGTTGCCTGCGTAGGAGTCGATGCTCACTCCCAGGGTATCCGTTATGTACATCCCGCCCGTAGCATCGTACTGGAACCGGAGGGACATCACGTTGCATTCCATGCCGCCGCTGCACGGCAGGTAGGCGTCCGCCGAGACATAGAATGCATCAGTCTCATTCTGGTGCCTGGCCACCCTTATGCTTCCCTCGACGTAACCAGGCTCGCTGAGCCAGCACAGGTCTGCGGAAGCGACCGCCCTGGATGAGATTGACGACAGGGGGGAGGGGTCGATGAGGAAGAGGGAATCCGCGACCTGCTGTTCGTATGAGCAGGTTGCCAGCAGCAGGCGGGGTTCTCCGTTCAGGATGACGGATCCCAGTGTCGGACAGTTGAGGCCGAATTCCAGAGTGTCCTGGCCTCCTTCTATCTCCGTCAGCAGTACGACTCCGGAAGCGTAGTCCCAGGCGACGAAATTGCCGCCGGGGCAACCGACGATATCTACGTTGGAGTAGGCAATACTGCAGAGGATTGCAGTTGACAAAAGCAATCGTTTCATGGCTTCCCGGCCCTTCAGTCAGTCTTCCCGTGTTTAATCTAGTGACGGGAAACCATCGGGACAACCAAGTGGTTTCGTATGGATTCGTCCGACAACCCGGCCTGGAGCAGGCAGCCCTCGATGCGCCTGTGACGGGGGATACGCGCAGGGAGAACCGAATCAAGCAGGTCCCAGAACCGCCTGGAGTGATCCCTGTGCCTGAGATGGCACAATTCGTGTGCTACCACGTATTCCGTCAGGTCCCGGGGGAGATGGATCAGCTTCAGGTTGAAGCTGAGATCTCCCCGACCGCCGCAGCTGCCCCACCTGGTCTTCATGTCGCGGATGGAGATCCGTCCGGGTTTGACATCGAGAAGGATCGAGTACCTCCTGACAAGGGGAACAGCATCGGCCAGCAGCCTGTCCCGAAGCCACATATCAAACTCATTCCGCAGTTCCTCATCCGCGGCTCCCGCAGGGCGGTAGACTCGGAATCCCGTCCTGTACTCGATTCCGATGTCCTTCTTCTCCGTGGGATGGATCTCAAGGGAGAGCAGCCTTCCCCTGTAGGGTATCTTCGTTCCGTTCCGGAGAGCGTACGAGGTCAGCGCATGCAGCCTGTCGGTCCTGTCCTTCAGCACCTCCAGTTTGCTGAATATCCACTGGCGCCTCTCGTCGATCAGACGATGCAGTTCACTCTCCCTGTCCCCGAGGGGCGCCACTATCTCCACTTTTCCGGGGCGCACGACTATCCTCCTGCGACAGGCCCTCCTGCTGAACCTCACGGAATACGGAATGGTGGTGGTTCCGACCTTCAGTTCATGCAATTCGATATTCTCTGCCGCCGCCTTCTCTTCCGGCAGGGGATGCCGGTTACGTTCCCGGGTCCTGTTGCGGCTAAAGAGCTTCAATATCGGAGAGCCCGTCCGAGAACGGGTATTCCAAGAACGAACCGTCCACCAGGAAACCGTTCCGTCTGGTCTGCCGGTCGCTGCTGTCGAAGTCGGCTATCCGGTCCTCTCCTCTTAAGAGTGAAGAACCCGACAGGATCACTTCATCGGGGAAATCCAGTTCGCAGAATGACACCAGCGCGTAATCGGGGGTCAGACATAGCAGGTAGCCGTGTCCGCGGGGCGGGGGGGATCCGTGTCCTTCGGGGGAGGACCGGATGAAGAACGCCGTACCCAGGGCGAACTCCTCCGATCCGCGCTGGATGGTTCCCAGGTACCTCACGGAGACCAGGTTGTAGGAAAACCGCATGCCCTCGTCTTCGAAGGTCCCTGGCGAGAGGCATTCGACTTCAGACGCCTCCATGGCAGTGGCGATGGCTGCCACGGGATCGGGATCGGGGAGATAGCCGCCGCGTTCCACGGCGGATGCGCATGTCCAGGAGCAGAGGACGGCAACCATCAGAATTCGCATGTTCCGACTGCCTTTCAGGCTGAATGACCGCGGCGGCAATTACTGTGCGGAGCGATCAGGACAGCTCAGCTCTCCTGTATCAATCCCAGGTGAAAGTGATCTGATCCGGCTCGATGGTGATGGCGTCCGCCCGCCCCAGCTCGGTCTGGGCCATGTTCTTCATGCCATTGTTGAACCAGAGGTTCCAAAGCTCTATCCTTGCACTGGTGAACGGATTGCCGTTGGCCGTCGCTGTCTTTACGCACCAGATGTGCTCGTCGGATTCAGGATCCAGCCATATCTCTATCTCGAGATCGACGCTCTGATTGGGAAGATCCCTTACGGCTGTGAGCAGGATGACACCCTCCTGGACATCAACATCCAGGGACGAGATCCTGGTGTCCTCTATGCTCGATTCGAGAGCCTCCTGGAGGTCGGCTTCTGTGACGACTATCTCCAGAGTGGTTGCGGAAACAAGGGAAGCGACCAGCAGAACAAGGCACAGTGCCTTCATTTCACCCCTCCGTCCGGGCAGGCGATGCTCCCGGCCGATCCGTTGATCCAGCCTCGCATCGATCAATGCATCTTCGAATCAGCGACAGAAACCTATAATACGTCACGGGAACGGTGGGGAAAAGGTGGGAAGCCCCGGTGACGATGAAGAGTCATGGATGCCCATTGCCGGCCGCAGGGACGCGGATGACCGCTTCCTGAACAGGAGCCTTCTCTTGCCATGAAGGCTTGAGCGGACGGACCTCCGATCCGCCGGCGTCATCCGGCAGCGTACCTTACCGTCCAAGGGCACAGCGCCATGCATCTGAGGCATGTCACGCACCTGTCCACATCCAGCATCTCGTCCCTGGGGATGCCGGCTTCCCAGGCGCGTCCCTTCAGGGCTCCGGGCAGGCAGGCGTCGATGCAGGTCTCGCAGCTTCCGCATAGTGATTCCGCGGGAGAGCGCCTTACCGTATCCAGGGGAGCGTCGGTCAGGACAGTGCACATGGAGACGGCGCTCCCGAACTCCCGGGTCACAAGAAGGTTGTTCTTTCCTATCCATCCCAGTCCGGCCATTAGCGCTATGGTCTTGTGGGGAAGGGGGGAGGTCCTGGTTCCTTCGGAGTACAGGCCGGTTTCAGTCAGGTTCCCCTCGGACTGGGAGAACGCCTCGTGCCCCCTTTCCGCAAGCCGGTCCGTCAGTTCGTCGGCCAGCCTGTCGGTGCCCACCTCCTTCAGTTGGAACTCGTCCATGTGGATCTCGCAGCTCCGGACCATCCTCTCAACATAATCGGGCGTATCCATGATCTTTCTGACGTACCCGCGGGAAAGGACCATCCCTATGAGGATAGCCCCGGGATAGCCTCTGTTCAGCTCTCCCGCCAGTCCGGATATGTCTACGAAATGAGTGAAATCCGCCCCCCGATCGGACAGTATCGATAGGATCTCGCTGTTCAGAGTCACTCCGGCCCGTTCAGCAGGCAGCTGCCCCACAGGGTATCCCGTGACCATTGGCTGTCAGCGTTCCGCGAATTCCAGGAGCTCCACCGGGGCTCCGTCCACGAGGATGAAAGCCACGGTTACTCCTTCACTGGGTGAATTGGGCCGGATTATTACCTGTTTTCCTTCGAGAGCCTTCTCAAGGCTGTCCACTTCGAAGGCCACATGCGCTGCTTCCCTGACGATCCGGGGCAGCGTGCACCTCTCTCCGTACCGCATCCACTGGATCCCGAACGGGTTGGTCTCGTGATCCGTGACCCAGGTATCAAAGGCTTCAAGATACTTTTCCCCGTCGTGAGGGACCTGTGTCGGTATCCCCAGGTGATGGTATCTCATTCCTCTCCTGATTCAGCTCTTTTCAATGACCCGCCGACCGGCTGTAAGGCATTCCGTTCATGCAAGAACGAGTTCCTTCGCCATGACCGCATCTCCGGGAAGACTCCCGACCTTCTCCCTGGATCTGATATCCGTGATACCGTATCCGGGACCGGGTTGGAATCCTGCCGGAGACTCCGTCGGATTGAAGCAGAGGAAAAGCCTGTTCATCCCCGGGCTCCCGCCCATTGCTCAGCCCGTCCTCTGCTTCCCGTATTCCCTCGTGCTTATGCTGATCGCATCGAAACGGCCCTCTTCGCTGTGCTCCCGGTACAGTGAAAGGTCGAGTCTGGGAAAGAAGATGTTCATCGGGTATTCCGGATCAGCCTTATCCGGTTCGGCATGCTTCCTGATAGCGGCGACCACAGTTTCGGGAGGAGATCCGTGAACGGGGACACCGTCGAAAGTGACCGTGTAGTCCGGCCGGGACGAGACCTCTATGAATTCCGCCTTCATCCTGCCTCCGTAGCTCACCTGGAACGCGTTGTCGTAGAAGCAGTCCTTGTCCGGGAACCTGATACCCCATTTCACATGGGCGGCCTCGATGTGCGACGGGATTCCGAGAGCGGCGCGGATATCCTCCCGGGTCATGCCCAGCCGGGCGGGTCCGATGGATTCATGCGGTCTGACCTTGAATTCCTTCATTCTTACCTCTGCCTGCGTTTCGGACGACTCCCGGCTGTCGGCATTGGCGCGCATCCGCCGGTACAGGTATCATTGTGTTTCCAGCAGTTCCAGACAACAAAGGTCTTCAACTGCTTCCATAGCACGTTCGAGACCTGTTCGCCACCATGATTCCGGGGATCCGTTCACCCGGAACCACACGGGCATGAACAGCACACGAAGGATAACAGAAAGCCTGCAGTCCTGCCAGCAGTCATCCCAGTACGTATCCTGCCTCCATGGGTCTCTGAATTCCGCTTCCCACTGAGCAGGAATACTCAGTACCCGCTCTTCTCCGCGAGAAACCACCCTCGAATCGGTAACTGGCTCGCTGCCCCATGCCGCTGCCGGTTCAGTTCCCGGGTGCTTCCGTCCCCGCACCCCCGACATACATGTCGAACCACCTCAGCTGCTCCCACAGCACGTGCTCCACACTCTCCCAGGCCTGGTAGCCGTGGTCCTCGAAGGGCAGCAGCACCAGCCTGGCGGTGCCGCCGGAACTCCTTACCGCTTCGTAGAAGATCTCCGACTGGAAGGTTCGGGTCCCCGGGTTTGAGTCGTCTTCGCCGTGGATGATAAGGATGGGCTCGTTGACCCGGTCGGCGAAGAAGAGCGGCGATACCTGGATGTAGACATCCCTGGCCTCGAAGAGGGAACGGCGCTCGGACTGAAAACCGAAGGGCTGATTGGTCTTGTTGTACGAGCCGCTGCGCGCGATGCCGGCCGTGAACAGGTCCGTGTGCGCCAGGAGATTGGCGACCATCAGCGCTCCGTGGCTGTGGCCGATTATGCCTATCCGGTCGGGATCTGCCACTCCCATCTCCACCGCCTTCGCCACCGCGGCTTCCGCGTCCGCCACCAGCTGCGGAACGAAGGTGTCGTACGTGGTCTCGGGATCCCCGATCATGGGCATGGAGGTTCTGTAGAGAACCGCATAGCCCCTGAGCAGGAAATAAAGGGATGAGGAGCCGTACATTCGCATGAATCTCCGGGCCGAGCCTGTGACCTGACCGGCCGTGGCGGCGCCTGAGTATTCCATGGGATAGGCATCGATCACAACGGGCAGCCGTGTGCCCTCCTCATAGCCCGGCGGCAGGAAGAGCTGGAAACTGAGGGGTACGCCGTCCTCGCGCTCGTAGTGCACGATACGGTTCTCGATCTCCCTCAGCTGCGGCGCCGGGTCCTCGAAACTCGTTATCGGTTCGCGGGAAAGGGTGCGGGTCGCCTCGCCGTCGGCCGCCTCGATCTCATCACCCAGTGTTGCCAGGTAGTAGTTGGGCACATCGGCGGGGGATTCGGAACGCAGAACGAAGTGGTCCTCGTCCCCGGCGAAAGCCTCGAAGTACTCGTAGCGCTCAGGGTCACAGCGGAAAAGGCGCCGGGTTTCGCCGGTGTTCATGTCCCGGAGGTCAAGGAATGGTCTGTCACCTTCTTCGGTGCCGCCGCTGCCGCTGAAGTATACAGCGTCGCCGTTCTGATGCATCACCCACCGTCCGTCGGGCAGCTGCCTCAGGACCGGATCGCCGGGATTGCCATATCGGTCGTCTTCATCGAAGTCGTACCAGAGACTGGCGTTGCCCTCGTCGACGTCCAGCAGCCGGAAATACTCCCAGCGGCCCATGCGGTCCCACTCTCCCAGCATGAGTGTGCCGCCTTCAGCGCCCCAGGACATCTGCCAGATGCGATGTTCCGCCCGGAATACCTCCTCGGGCTCGCCGGTGAAGGGCTCATCAAGTCGCATCAGGCGATCCCGATGCGGCGCCTCGACCACCGGGTCGCCGCCGTCCAGAGCCTCGATCCAGAAGAGCTGGTGCGGTGCCGTGGCCCGCCAGGATACGGAACGGGGTCCCTCCGGGACGCCGTGAACAGGTACCGCGTCAGCCAGCGGAAGAGACGCGATAACGGCCACGAACTCCCCATCCGCCGTCCGGACCTCGATCTCTCTGGCGAAGCGCCACCAGGCGACTTCATGGGACCAGGGGCCCACCACGCGCTCCGAAAGGACGTACTCGCCGTCAGGGGAGAAATCGACATAGCAGTAATGTGCGTCGTCTCCTATCACGGTCACATCGCCGAGGTCGGGACCCACTACGGCCGGTTCGGATCTGAAGTAGTAATCGAAAAGCTCATTGTCGTATGCGGTTCGAAGAAGATTACGGGCCTCGTAGGTGGATCGGGCGGAAGCTTCTGTCCCTTCCACGACCTTGGGTCCAACGGGAATCGCAGGCGGTTCGGGCGCCGGTCCCCGTTCCGGGATGCGGAGGACCAGCAGGCGCTCCTGGTCCGGAAGCCAGCTCACCGCATTCCCCATCAGGGGATTCAGGGCTACGCCCTCTATCTCCATCAGGTCGCCGTCCACCGAGCCCACCCACAGGCCCAGATGATCGGAGTGACTTACAGTGAGCGCAAAACGCCGGCCATCCGCGGTGAACTCCACATCGAATACCTCAGCACCGTCAGGCAAGGCAAGAGGAGAGATGGCGCCTCCCTCCACCTCCGCCAGGCGGGGGGACGTACTCCCGTGACTGCCGTGAATAGTATTGAGGGCGGGATTCACCCGTATGCCAGCCAGCTCGTACATCGGTGCGGCAAGCTCGGCAAGGGGAGGGTAGGTCACGGGATCCGCGAGGAGCAGGTACTCTCCGGTGGGCGATGTCCACACCCAGGGGAGCTGGGGCGCGTGGAGCACCTCCAGAATGTCTTCGGGAGGAGACTGCCACTCTGTAACCGATTGCACGCCGTCGTCTGACGCCCACGCAGCCTGTCCCATGAAAGCTCCCGCCATCAGCAGAAGCAATGCCATCTCAGCCATCGGATTCCTTGTCATTATCGCCTTTCCTCAAACATTCGCCTTGAGCGGCGCGATTGGCCGCCTGTGCCGGAAGGCTTTGTTAAAATACATATTCAAGTCTCATCCGTATCTACCTGAACTTCTCCAGTTTACCCTCTACTCCGGACCAACGCGCGAGCTCGTCTGTGTCAACCTCAATCTGTGACATTCCCGAGACGGGTTTCAAACGGGTTTCCTCTTCTCCCGGGCCTTCTCCTGTTCATCAGAAGGCGTTCCCTGAGGTCATCCGGGCAGAACGTCACAGCTCTTTCGAGGAGATCTTTGAGCTCTTTGATCCGTGTCAAACACGGGTTATATGTTCTTAATTTTCTTTATCAAGTAATTTCGCAGCAATGTCCTCCGCCTTCTCGAATGATGCCGCCTCGAAAGGCTCTTCCAGGAAACGTTTGACATTCGGAGAGGTTCGGGCTTCACTTATGAATGTATTGCCCTGATACCACTCTTTTACCTGCACTTTCCCGTATTTGTGGAGATATGCCCAGTATTTTCCCATCTTTCCCTCCTGATAGCGATTAAGGATTTCAACAATAGAATAGTACCCGTTCTCTTTAGCGATAGAAGCTGCAGTATAGTTATTATTGGTCACAATTGCCGGATCAGCCCCTTTTTCCAGAAGGAATTCTACAATACTGGAATGACCTCCATTCGCAGCCCAGATCAGTGGTGTGATATTGTGATCTGCATTCCTGGCATTAATGTCGGCACCTTCCGAAACCAATAATTCGACTATATCAGGATGTCCAGTTTTCGCAGCAGCCATTAGAGCTGTTGATTTCCTTCCACTTGTTGCATTCACATCAGCTCCCGAATCGATCAGTCTTTTTACAAGCTCTATATCGGCAGTGGCGCATTCACAGGCGACCATCAAGGAATTGAAACCGCCATTGTCCTTTTTATGAATATCAATACCATTATCAATAAGTAAATTACTGATTTGAGAATGACCATTGAATGCTGAGAGTATCAGAGCGGTTGCTCCATTGCTATTGCACGCATTTATATCCACACCCTGCTTCAGTAGAATTTTTACGAGCTGATGACTACCCTCCTCGGAATGAACAAGGAATTCATTATTGGCACGATCCACATTATCCGTGATTTCTGCTGAAATCTCGGCGGGAGTCGAATAATCCACTTCGACTATCGCTTGCTGGAATAACTCTACACTGTATAGATTCGGCTTTTTCCCGAATCCAAGGAATCCGCGACTTCCCTTTTCTGAGATATCCACTCTTACGATACGGAAGGCTTCCGCACTTTTATCGACTGCCACCCTTCCGGCTTCCGCTTCATCGAAAGCGCGCAGATTCTTGATTTCCCGGGTTGGTTTGCGCACTACATTCTCTTTAACGTTTACGGCATTACCGGGTATTTCCTTTCTTGCCTTTTCAAAAGCTTCATCAATAGTATCAGCCGATACTCTCCTGCTCAGTCTGACGGATTCCTTTTGTTCCGAAGCCACCAGGAAGAACCCGGAGGGGATCTTCTTATGAAGTTCTTCCTCCGCCTTCGATAGCGTATCTGCTTTCAGTTTCAGATTTCTTTCCATTATTGACCCTCCTTTAGTTCCTTACACGTAACAATCAGCGTAACCGGCGCCGTGACACTTGTCAAGCGACACCCGGATTCCCGCACCTCCTTCCATTGAATTGATCGATTCTGTAATGGTTTCCGGGGCACAAGAACCTGAAGACAACAGGGGTCTATCCGCGCGTCATGAAGGGTATGAAACCTGCTGCGGCCAGCCCGCCGGATTCGCCTTACAATCGCCTACATTGAAATACTGTATGGATATAGGTATGTAAATACATGATTAAATCATATGTATTAGTATTGTTTCGGGGTAGCATTCCCTGTCTGGCTGCCCGCAGTTGACATATGAAAATATTATCATATAATCATATCTATGAAGAACCTATTCGGGGCACTGGCCAATTCCGGCAGGCTGAGGATGATGCGGATACTCCTTCGCGGGCCGCTGAACGTCAGCGAGATCTCGGACATTCTCGGGCTCTCGCAGAGCAACGTGAGCCACAGCCTCAGAGTACTCCTTGATGCGAACCTGGTATTGCGCAAGGGCAAGGGTAGCTGGGCGTACTACAGCCTGAACAGGCAAGACCCGGTTGCCGGGATGCTGATCGAAGTCGTCTCCTCCGGTGTCAGGAAGATAGAGAACTACGACAACGACATGTCTGAACTCCGCCTGTGCTATGACCGGCGCCGGAAGGAAGCACGGGAGTTCTTCGACCGTGTGGCCGCCGAGCTCGATGAAGTCTCATACCTGATGCCGAGTCCCGACGGGTACATAGATGCAGTCCTTGACGGTTTCCCCCGCGGAGGCGTGGTCCTGGATGCGGGATGCGGCAGCGGTGACATGGTCCTGCGCATTCTCCGGTCCGGCATGTCCGTCATAGGTGTGGACCAGTCACAGGAGATGCTGTCACAGGCAGGCAAGAAGATCGGCTCCGACTGGGGAGGCAACAGCGTGGAGCTCCGCCTGGGCAGCGCCGAGCATCTGCCCGTTGCCGATTCGTCAGTTGACGGGATACTTGCGCATATGCTGCTGCATCACCTGAGCGAGCCATCCGAGTTCTTCACAGAGGCTGCAAGGGTGTGCAGGGAGGGGGGAAGATGCAGTGTTGTGGAGCTGGCTCCCCATGAGGATTCCGATCTGAAGAGGATGCAGGGTGACCTTTGGCCGGGACTTGACCGGGGGGAGGTCCGGGACTGGATGGTCTCCGCTGGATTCGTTGACATACATGAGATAGCGGCCGGGGACGGAAGGGTCTTCATCCTTTCGGGGCTGCTGAAGGGAAGGAATGGAAATGGCTGATTACAAGGTTGCTGATCTGTCTCTGGCCGATTTCGGCAGGAGGGAGATCGAAATAGCGGAGAAGGAGATGCCCGGGCTCATGTCAGTGCGCGAGAAGTACGGGCAGAGCAAACCCCTTGCCGGACTGAGGATCACCGGTTCGCTGCACATGACCGTGCAGACCGCCGTACTCATTGAGACCCTGCGTGAGCTGGGGGCTGACGTCCGCTGGGCAAGCTGCAACATCTTCTCGACCCAGGACCACGCGGCGGCGGCCATGGCTGCAGCCGGAGTACCGGTCTTCGCCTGGAAGGGCGAAACCCTGGACGAGTACTGGTGGTGCACGAGGCAGGCGCTGACCTTCCCCGGTGGCAGGGGTCCCAACCTCATTGTGGACGACGGCGGGGACGCCACCCTCATGGTCCACTGGGGTTGCGAGATGGAGAGGGAGTTCGCGAAGACCGGTGCACTCCCCTCCGATTTCACGGGCCAGGGTGACGAGGTCGCCCTGAAGCGGAATCTCCTGGCGGGAGCAAAGGCGGCTCCTTCGTTCTGGAGCGGCATCGTCCCCGAGATCATCGGCGTGTCCGAGGAGACCACCACTGGAGTGCACAGGCTGTACAGCAACATGAAGGCGGGCAAGCTGCTGTTCGCGGCCTACAACGTGAACGACTCGGTTACCAAGAGCAAGTTCGACAATCTCTACGGGTGCAGGGAGTCGCTGGCCGACGGCATCAAGCGGGCCACCGACGTGATGGTGGCTGGCAAGAGCGTGCTTATCTGCGGATACGGCGACGTGGGCAAGGGCTGCGCCCAGAGCATTGACGGCTTCGGCGCCAGAGTAATTGTGACGGAAATCGATCCCATCTGCGCGCTTCAGGCCGCCATGGAGGGTTTCGAGGTCACTACCGTCGAGGAAGCCCTCTCGGAGGCATCAATAATCGTGACCGCCACCGGCAATTACAATGTCATTACGGCGGAGCACATGAGCCGGATGAAGGACCAGACCATAGTCTGCAATATCGGCCATTTCGACAACGAGATAGATGTTGCCGGCCTGGAAGCCTGGCCCGGTATCACGAAGGAGGAGATCAAGCCCCAGGTTCACAGGTTCACGTTCCCCGACGGGCACTCAATCTTCCTTCTTGCAGAGGGCAGGCTCGTCAATCTCGGCTGCGCCACGGGGCATCCCAGCTTCGTGATGAGCAACTCCTTCACGAACCAGTGCATGGCCCAGATAGCCCTGGCGGAGGAGAGACCCGCGGTAGGGGTTTACATGCTCCCCAAGATTCTGGACGAGGAGGTGGCCAGGCTCCACCTGGACAAGCTGGGAGTGAAGCTCACGAAACTGACGAGAGAACAGGCCGATTATATCGGCGTGGACATGAACGGGCCCTACAAGCCCGAGCATTACAGGTACTAGCGGATTGCGGATCGGTGTGGCGGGGAATGGCCGTGAGTGCGTATATTCCCAGCCCCCATTGCCAGAAATAACAGGCAGCTAGAAAAGAGAGGCGAGACGTGGCAAACAAGATCAGAGTGTTGCTGATTGACGATGATCCGGACTTCGTCGAGGCTAACAGCATCGTTCTCGAGGCCAGCGGTTTCGAGGTGCTTACCGCCGGTAGCGGCGCCGAGGGTCTGGAGAAGGTGAAGGAGCAGAGCCCGGACGTTGTGATCCTTGACGTAATGATGGAGCAGACGGACGAAGGCTTCGCCGTTGCGAGAAGGATACGCTCCAAACTTCACAGCGAGGTCCCCATAATCATGCTTACCTCAGTTGGTAAGGTGACGGGTTACGATTTCAATCCGGACGAGCATCCGGATTTCTTCCCCGTCGACATCTTCCTGGAGAAGCCCGTGCCCCCATCTATACTTGTAAGCAAGGTGCGCGAGGTTCTCAAGAAGGGAGAGGATCAGTGAGCCGCAAACCCGTGGAGATCGTCGCCTCCGCCGTGGAGAATCACGGCAGCGGCAGGGAGGCTGTCATGGAGATGCTCACCGACGTCAACAGGGAGCTGGGATACATTCCAGAGGAGGCCATAAGGGCCATCGCTGCAGCCGTGGGTGTAAGCAACGCCGAAATATACAGCGTTCTCTCATTCTACTCGTTCTTCTCCACAGAGCCCAGGGGCAGGAACATAGTCCGCCTCTGCAAGACCATCAGCTGCGAGATGAACGGTTCGAGGGACATACTTGCCGCCCTTGAGAGCGAACTCGGCATAAAGGCCGGGGAGACCACGCCTGACAGGAGGGTGACCCTGGAGACTACCAGCTGCATAGGCCTGTGCGACGAGGGTCCCGCCATGCTGGTGAACGATACTCCCCATACACGGCTCACGCCGGAGGAAGCCCGCAGGATCGTCGCGGGTCTTGAATAGGGAGGCTGAAACAATGAGCGAGATGAAAGTGCTGACGGCCGATCAGCAGCCGGAGACCGGCGCGGCCCTGAAGAGGGCGCTGGAGATGACCGCGGCGGACGTGGTGTTCGAAGTGCGTGAATCGGGCATGAGGGGCCGCGGCGGAGCCGGGTTCCCCGTGGGTATCAAGTGGAACCTCGCGGGTGCCGCGTCGGGCACCGACAAGATGGTCATCTGCAATGCCGACGAAGGCGAGCCGGGCACCTTCAAGGACAGGCTTCTCATTGAGAAGTACGCTAAACAGCTACTCGAAGGCATGACGATAGCCGGCTACGCAATAGGGTCCAGCAGGGGCATCATCTATCTCAGGGCCGAGTACACCTATCTGATCCCGGCCATTACGGAAGCCAGGCGGGAACTCATCGACAGGAAGCTCATGGGCTCCTACATCCTTGGAGGCAGTTTCAACTTCGATGTCGAGGTCCGTCCGGGCGCCGGCGCGTATGTGTGCGGAGAGGAAACCTCACTCATAGAGAGCCTGGAGGGCAAGAGAGGCGAACCCCGGAACAAGCCGCCGTTCCCCGTGAACTCCGGCTACCTCTGCAGACCCACCATAGTCAACAACGTGGAGACCTTCGTGAACGTGCCCCACATAATACTGAACGGCTCGGACTGGTACAGGGAGCTGGGCATCGGCGACACCACCGGGACCAAGCTCTTCAGCGTTTCCGGTGACGTTGAGAGGTCCGGCGTCTACGAGATGCAGATGGGCTCAACCATTGGCGAGCTCCTCGAGCTTGCCGGTGCGAAGGATGTTCAGGCGGTTCAGGTCGGCGGCGCCAGCGGCGCCACCATTGCGGCGGACGAGCTGGACCGCAGGCTCTCCTTCGAGGACCTGCCGCCGGGAGGATCGGTCATAGTGTTCAACAGGTCCCGCAACATGATGAACGTTCTGGAGAATTTCCTTGAATTCTTCGTCCACGAGTCCTGCGGCCAGTGCACTCCCTGCAGGGAAGGCAACGTACGTCTGCTGGACACTGCCAGGGCCATCAGGGACGGGCGGATTACAAGCAGGGAAGAGCTGAAGGACTTCTTCATGCTCGCAGAGATAATGAAACTGGGAAGCAAATGCGGGCTTGGACAGACCTCGCCCAACTGCTTCGTGGACATAGTAACCAAGTTCGTAGAACTGCCGGGCGGAAAGGGAGGTATGTAAATGCCCAATATTTCCGTGACCATCAATGGTGTGACCAGGAGCGTGAGAGAGGGAGTTACCATCCTCGAGGCCTGCGAGACCGCGGGTGTGGAGATTCCCACCCTCTGCTACCATCCCGACCTTTCCCTGGCGGGTAACTGCCGGATGTGCCTGGTGGAGGTGGAGGGCTGGAGGACACTGGCCATTTCCTGCGTGACCCCGGTCACGCCCAACATGAAGATAAGGACACACAGCAAGAAGGTCCGCCATGCTAGAAGGACGGTGCTTAAGCTCCTTCTTGCGGCCCACAACGTGAACTGCCCCGAGTGCGAGAGGAACAAGAACTGCGAGCTTCAGGAGCTGGCGGAGAAGCACAACATCACCATCAACGAGTTCCAGACATCCCCCAAACCGGTATCCTTCGAGGAGGCCAGCCCCGGAGTGATGAGGGACAACAGCCGCTGCATTCTCTGCACCAGGTGCGTACGGACATGCGAGGAGCTTCAGAGTGTCGCGGTCATCAAACCCGTCGGCAGGTCCAAGGAGGTGAGGATATCCACATTCCTTGACCGGGGTCTCAACGAGGTGCCCTGCACACAGTGCGGCCAGTGCATCAACAGGTGCCCCACCGGGGCCCTGTTCGAAACCAGCGAGATCAGGCAGGTGTGGGAGGCCATAGAGGACCCGGAGAAATTCGTCGTCTTCCAGACCGCTCCCGCCGTCAGGGTGGGTATCGCCGAAGCACTGGGCTTCCCCACCGACAGGTCCACCGGCAAGATGGTCGCAGCAATACGCGGTCTTGGAGTGGACAGGGTCCTCGATACGGATTTCACTGCAGACCTCACCATAATCGAAGAGGGCTACGAACTGATTGACAGGCTGAAGAGGGCCCTGGTGGACGGTGATCCGGAATCCGTCCTCCCCATGACCACCAGCTGCTCACCGGGCTGGATCAAGTTCATAGAGCACAAGTACCCCGACCTTCTTCCCAACGTGTCAAGCTGCAAGAGCCCCCAGCAGATGTTCGGGGCGCTGGCGAAGACCTACCTTGCGGGTAAGGAGAGCGTGGATCCCTCGAAGGTGATCTGCGTCTCGGTCATGCCCTGCACGGCCAAGAAGTTCGAGAAGGAGCGTCCTGAGATGCGGGACAGCGGGTTCAAGGACGTTGATTTCGTCCTTACCACCCGTGAGCTGGCCAGCATGATACAGGAAGCCGGCATAGACTTCGCCAACCTCCGCGACGAGAAGTACGACAAGTGGATGGGTGACTCCACCGGTGCCGCCGTGATCTTCGGAGCCACGGGAGGCGTCATGGAGGCTGCCCTCAGGACAGCCTACGAAGTGGTCACGGGGCAGGAGATACCCTTCAACGGTCTCAACATCACTCCCGTCAGAGGTATGGAGGGCATCAGGGAAGCTTCGGTCACAATGCCGGAAAAGATGGCCAGGGGCTACGAGTTCCTGGCGGGAGCCACCCTGAAGGTCGCGGTGGCTCACGGACTCGTCAACGCCGATAAGCTGATGGACAAGGTACGAGCCGGCGAGGTGGACTACCACTTCATCGAGATAATGGCCTGTCCCGGCGGCTGCCTGGGCGGTGGCGGCCAGCCGATCCCGACGTCGCCCGAGATAAGGCAGAAGAGGGCCGATGCCATCTACGCCGAGGATGCCGCGCTGCACTTCCGCAAGTCCCACGCCAACCCCGAGGTGCAGCTGCTCTACGCCGAGTTCCTGCATGAGCCCCTGGGACACAGGTCCCACGAGCTTCTCCACACCCACTACAGGGCCAGGGACTAGGCGGGGTCATTGATGACGGGAAGAGGGCGGCGTACCTGCGCCGCCCTTTCCTTTATGGCGGAGAATGGAACAGGATCGTATGTACGCGGTGCGTCAGCGCTCGGGAGGTGATTTCATGGAACCGGTCAGGGTCACTGTCAACGATCTGATGCAGCATGGTTACGTTTACTACCGGACGGAACCGGCAGGCGGGAACTTCCATCCGGAATTCCGGCCCGGGCTGACCCCGGAAGAGATGCTGAAGCTGGGCGTCTTCGGCGGGAAGTACATGACCGACTGCAGGGACGAGTTCCCCGAGGAATGGTTCGAGGGTGCAAGGCTCTGTCACGAGAGACATGATCCGAAGCTGAACTACTTCGGGGTTAATGCCTCCCAGCCGCTGTCCGTCTGGCGGAAGAAGGGCTGGATCTACTTCGAGGACCCCAGGGGATGGTTCCAGTGGTACTGCAGGTACTACATGGGCAGGCGCTGCCCCGACGACGAACGGCAGATCAGGCGATGGAAGGGTATCAGGCGTCACGTTTCCCAGCTTCGGAAGCACTGCAGGGAAGGAGATATCAACTGCAGGCCACGCCAGAGGCAGGCGCTTCTGAACTGGGCCTACGACAGCAGGGCCATCTGAGGGGGCTGGAATTCCGGAGTATGCCTAGTTCCGGAACAGGCATAGTAAAAGGCGGCAGCTTCAGCTGCCGCCATCCGATTCCATCTTATATCCGGGATCAGTCCTTCTTGAGGAACTTGTCTGCGGGGCTGGCTACCCTGAGGGCGCTCCTTTTCTCCGCAAGTTTCATATAGGGGGAGATCATGGAGGGGGTAGTAATTCCCAGGAGCTTCCTGACCAGCTTCCTGTCGATGCCGTCCTCCAGCATGTGCACGGCGAAGCTGTGCCTGAGCCAGCCGAGTGTCGCCCTCTTCTCGATACCGACCGCCAGCATCGCCTCCGCGAATGACCTCTGTATAGTCCTGGGGGAGATGCAGTTGGTCTTGCCCCTGCCGGGGAACATCCAGGGGGAATCGTCGGTCCTGGTTTCGATGTAGTACTTCAGAATGCCGGCCACGGACTCGGCCAGTATGGTGTCGCGTATGTACTGGCTGCTCTCGTCGTTCACATGGATGATAAGATCATCGAAATCCACTGAATTCCGAAGGAGATGGGTGGCTTCACCGACCCTGAGGCCCGAAGAGTAGATGAGCATCAGGGCAAGCCTGTACTTGAGCTCATGGACGTTCTCGAATATCTTCCTTATCTCGTCCCTGGTGAAGATACCGTGAAGGGGAACCTTCTTGGAGATGAGTCCGGGACCCGGAAGGGGACTCTCCTTCTTGAGCACATGCTTGTACATGAACCTGATGGCACTCTGGGCCTGGTTGATGTACGAGAGGGACTTGCCCTCGTCCACCAGGTCTTCCAGGTATTTCCTGAGGGTCTCTTCGTCAAGGTCGGTTATCCCGTCGCCGTAGGCGTTCTCCAGCCTGCGGATGTGCGACAGGTAGCTGTTTGCTGTCTTGGGGCTCCGCCCCGCGGTTCTCAGCACCTTTCTGGTCTGCTCAACGTAATCGGTCATACTTCCTCCCAACTTGGTTTCTCTATATGCCATATTAGATGCATTAGTAACGCAATAGCAACATGAGGCTTAAATTAGTTTAACAAAGAAATTTAAACTTGTCAAGATGGTTAGTGAAGAAACATGGAAGTATCTAGACTAAAACAATATCAGTACAATATGAATATAGAAGGGAACGAACTGTTTACTAGTCGCATCTCATTTCGAAAGCGTTTCTTCCTGGATTTTGCAGCGGGTACTTGACATATTCGGTCGGGTGATTGAAACTCCGGTGTGGAATAACGTCTTGAGGGGAGAGCAATGCTCCTTTTTCCCAGCATCTCCGGAAGGACGATGCTTAGAAGCCTTTTACCGTACATTCTCGCTTCACTGGCAGTTCTGGCCGTGCTTGCAGGTTACTTCTACTTCACATCCAGGACCGTGGAAGAGATGGAGAACGGAGAAAGGGAACGGTCCGTTCTTGTGGCGAAGAGCATGGTCACCGCACTTCAGGACAGGGACCTGGCCTCGCAGATATTCCTGCTGGGAGAACAGGACGGTATCGAGTACCTGTACCTCAAGTCGCCTTATCCGGGCCTCTTCAACTTAGCTGAATTCCAGCTGGTTGCCATGCCCGACGGCCATGTCAGCCCCACTTTCTTCCCGGAGGACAGTCTGGCCAGAAGCGCCATGATCACGATGGAGCCGGTATCCCGTTATCTTGAAATGGGTAAGGAGGAAAACCTTCTGCTGCTGTACCCGATAGCCGACCTTGGCGGGGAACCGGCCGTGGCCAGGATAGTCTTCGAGAACGTGCAGGGAGGAGAATCAATCATCAGCAGCAGGTACAGCATGTTCCTGATCGCCGCAGCCGCAGTCCTTCTGATGATCCTTCCCGGAGTATTCCTGAAACTCGCGGAGATAAGGAGAAAGATCGAGAGGACGGGATTCTACCAGACGGATTCCGAGCTGAAGCGGGACAAGGCCGTGGAGATAATCCGGTCAGACATATGTCCGTCCTCGCTGCTGGAAGGCCTCGAGTTCCCCGCTGTGTTCCGCCTGGACGAGAACGGCGCCATCATGTACATGAACAGGTCCGCTGAAGAGCTGACCGACCTGATACGTGAGGATATGATCGGTGCGCTGTTCCATGAGCTTCCCTGCTTCGACGAGCAGGAACGCAGCATTCTGGTGTATCCGGGATCTGAGAACCCGGCTGAGTTCAGCCTGGGGGTGATGACCAGTTCCGGGGTCCGGCGGAGAGCATCCTTCAGGATGGAGAAGCTTGGCCCTACAGGTTTTGGAGTGTCGGCAAGATATGAGGACACAGGGAAGCCCGTCTACTCAGGACTGCAGGCGTCCCGCGACGGCAACGCGTCATCCGGGACAGCCTCCGGCGGTCTTCTCGGCCATGACACCCTCAGCCGTATCGTCGCACTTGTGCACGAGGGCAGGGTGAGATTCCGCAACGAAGAGGCTGTGGTGGAGCACCTCGTGAGGATCCATGACCTTCTTGTCCGAAGTGAGAGCAGAACCAGGGCAGGTGAAGAGGATACATCGGATACGATTGAGATGTTCTCGGAACTGGAGGGGATATCCTCCGCACTTAACGATGTACTTCCCGACAGGGCATCCATCGAGCTGGATGTTCCCGGTTTCCTTCCGGAAGTGGAGTGCACCAGGCAGGACTTCACCCAGCTTGTCAAGAACATTGTCTTCTTCTCCCTCGAGACCAACAGCGGACCGGTTAGGATAAGGATCGGGGCGAGGGAAGTCCCGTCACCCGTCTCCGATTCGGTATTCTCGGCCAGTTGTGACAGGACGGTGTCAAGATCTGTTTCACTCAGCTATTCCGACGGAACCAGGATACCCGTCGTGCTGAAGGAGGCACTCATGGACCCTGAGACCGATCTGGCCGGGATAAGGAGGGACTTCGGCTCACACATTTCTTCGGTGGCCGCCATTCTGTCCAGACTCGACAGTCACACGGTGTTCACCGAGAGTGCCCTGGGAAGCACCCTTCACATCCTGTTCAGGATAAGCGACAGCTACCTTTTCGACCAGTCGCAGAGCGAGGAGCTCCATACACTTGACCTCAGCAGTCTGAAGCTGGCCGTATGCGACGCTTCAAGACCGGTCCGGGAAAGCGTTTCAGATGCCCTCGCCCTGTTCGGGATCGAGGTCATCAACTCCCCGGATCTCGACGAGATGAAAAGGATGCTGTCCGAGAAGGGTGCTGATTTCCTCGTACTGGACCGTTCCGCGGTCCTGGAACCGCTCGGGGAAGCGCTGGAAGACATCGGCAGAGGTTTCCCGGGTATGAGGATAATCCTTACGGGAGGCCTTCCTTCAATAGACGTGCCTGTCCCCGATGCAATGGAACGCAGGCTCAGGGTGCTGGAGAAACCCTACTCGGTGGACGATATATTGAGCATCGCGGAATTGACCATGCCGAGGCCGGCAGCTAATGATAATCCCATGGATGTTTCAGGGAGGGATGCATGACCTTCGAGGATTCCCTGTTCAGGCTTCTGGTAGCCGCTCTGCTGGGGTCTCTCATCGGCCTTGAGCGCGAGTACCATGGAAGACCCGCCGGGCTGAGGACGCACATGCTGGTATGCATAGGCGCCACCATGATCACCATCAGCGGTTTGATCATCGCCCAGAAATTCTCACAGGGCGGGACATCCCCGGGTGCCGAGATAAGCAGGATCGTGGCCGGTGTCGTAACCGGAATAGGATTCCTGGGCGCCGGCGCCATTGTCAGGACAAGTGATTTTGTGCGAGGGCTCACCACAGCTGCGTGCATCTGGTTCGTGGCCGCGCTCGGCGTAGTTATCGGGCTCGGGGAGTTCATGCTGGGCGTATCGGGAACGGGTGTGGCCCTGCTGATACTCATCACGTTGCCCTTCCTCGAGTACCGGCTTTCCGACCTCAAGTACCGCGACGTGCTGATACTGGGAGAGAACAGCGAACCGGAGATGCTGGTGGACAAATGCTCGAGTATCTTCAGCGATCATATGGTGCACATTCACGATATTGACATCGAGATCGACCGGGACGGAAGCTCGATATCCCTTCTCTTCCACCTTCGGATAAGGAAGCTTGACGACAAGATGGAACTGCTGAACCAGCTCTCCGAGGTCCAGGGTGTCATCAGCGTCCAATGGCAGAGGTCTGCGGGCAGGATCTGATGATCGTCGAAATCGGATCCGACCCCTCTATTCCCTTGGGAAGAGGGGCATGGCGGCCATGTGGAACAGGTCTTCGCACGCCTGCCCCACCTTGTCTTTGATGGTGGGACAGCAGCACACCGTAAGGTAATTCCTGTTCGGTCTTGCCTTTGAGAGGTACTCGGCGAAGGGCGGGTCCAGCTCCTCAATGGGGATGATCTCCCCCGAACCGTCGACGTACCTGATGTCCATCCTCGTAAACCTCTCCTCTGATACCTTTACCGCTTCCAGGGGCATGTCGACCAGTATGAACCTGGGATCGACACCCGCGGTCTCAGCAAGTTTGAGGCCCAGGGCCCTGGCCCTCTGACCGGGATTGCGGCCTGTGCTGCCTATGGCGTTCAGGAAGGATATGTCGCTGTCGTCCAGTGTGGCGGCGTCTATTCTGAATACCTGTGTGAATAGTTTCTGGCGGTACTTGATCCGCCACGCCATCTCCCTTACCCACGGGTCTTCCGACCCGCGCTCGAGAAAGCTCAGGACCTGGTCGTCGGTCATCAGGTAGAACTCCGGTATCTCTCTCAGCTCCAGTATACTCCTCCTGGATGCCGCCAGAAGCATCATGTCCACTATCCTCGTCTTTCGATGAAGGTAGACAGTCGCGTACATCTGAAGCCTAGCGAACAGGAAATCCCGTATAGCCTCGTGACCCTTCGTGAGGAACACGATGGAGTCATCGGCCACCTTCATGGTCGTGATTATCCTGTCCATCTCGATATGCCCGAAGGCGACTCCGGTGAAGTAGAAATCCCTCTGAAGGTAGTCCAGCATGTCCGCATCGACTTCTCCGAAGATCACCTGCTGAAGGTATCTCGGACCCCGGAACCTGCTGCAGACAAGGTCGGCCACGGCCTGCGGGTCCACGCCATGGCGCCCGAGTATACCGGGGATGCTGCCGGTGCCCTGGATGTCGAACCTGGTCGCCCCGGTTATGATGTCGGCCACGAGTTCCATGTGGTCCTTGCCGTAGAGTTCTATGTAAAGCGGCTCGAGTGTATGGGACCAGGGGGTATGGCCGATATCGTGCAGCATCCCCGCCGACTGCAGGAGTCTGATCACTCCGTCCTTCTCCTCTTCGGTCCTGTCCGCACCCTCCAGTACATGTTCCCCGATGAAGCCGGCCAGATGTGAAACGCCCAGTGCATGTGAAAGACGCATGCCGTGCGCTCCCGGATAGCTCTGAAAGGTCGTTCCCAGCTGATGAATGAAACTGAGCCTCTGGACCTCCACAGTCTTTATCAGCTCCTCCTGAAGGCCGGAGAGGCGTATGCTCCCGTGGACGGGGTCGCGGATGTACATGACCTTCCGGTCGGGGCTCTGTTTCATTGTCTCACCCTCCGTCGCGGTTTACCGCCTGTCCGGAACCGGGCAGCGGTCCGGATTCCATGAGCCTTTATCCCAAAGCACATATTTAGTCAATTCCCTGGTTGAAGTAAATGAACGGGAGTTGCACGGCTGTATGAGGTTGGCAATATTCAGCCTTCCGGAGGTGACAGACCATGGCCAGAGTGGACCTTCATATACACAGCACCGCGTCCGATGGTATCATGACCCCTTCGGAGATCGTCGGAACTGCTCTCGAGAGATCTCTCACCATGATATCCATCACTGATCACGATACGCTTGACGGTATTCCGGAGGCAGCCGGCGCCGCTGCGGATTCGGGGATCATCTTTGTGCCCGGAGTGGAGCTCAGTGTCGAAATCGAATCCGACGGTTCCGTCACCGCCCATCTGCTGGGCTACTTTCCGGGAGCCGGGATCGGGGAGCTGGTCAGAGATTCCACACCGCTCGGGGAGGCTATCACATTTGTACAGGGCGGCCGCAGGCGGAGGAATCCGAGGATTCTTGAGAAGCTCAGGGCCAGCGGCGTCTACATACTTATGAACGAAGTGGAACTCCTGTCCGATGGAGATGTCGTGGGTAGACCGCATATCGCCCAGGCTATGGTGGACGCAGGTTATGTGGGCAGCCTGAAGGAAGCCTTCAACAGGTTCCTGGGAAAGGGCAGACCGGCGTACGTGGAACGCGACAGGCTCCCGGTGGGAAAGGCCATGGACGTTATCAGGGAAGCCGGCGGATTGCCGGTGATGGCGCATCCCGGATATATTCCCATGGACAGTGATGAAATGCGGAAACTGTTCGGCAGGATGAAGGGGCTGGGTCTGTCGGGTGTGGAGGTTTACTATCCTACACACGCCCCCTCCATGGTGGAGTTCCTCCTGTCCGTTGCGGACGAGTTCGACCTGCTCGTGACAGGCGGAACGGATTTTCATGGCAGGGACGGAGAGGCCGCTCCGCTTGGAGGCTCCCCGGAAGGTTTCGCGGTAGAGACGGAAATGATCAGGGATTTTATGGACGTTTGTCTGGATTCACAGCGGGAGGTAATACATGGCCAAGCTCAGTGAGCTCATCGACAAGATCGACGTAGAGGCTAAGGAAGGCAGCCGGAAGAAGGCTCTTTTGATGATAGAGAAGCTTCTGGAGAAGGTTCCCGACAACGACGCGCTTCTGGCCAGGAAAGTGAAGTACCAGAAGGAATACGAGTACGAGACCCGACTGGAAGCCCTGGAGAAGAAGTACGGCATCTCCTAGCAGCATGAGGCTGCGTGTCGCGACCGCGGCGCTGCTGGTCCTCATCCTCTCCTGCGGACCCTCCGAAACCACACTTGATTCCCTTCGCAGCCAGGCGGAGATATTCAGCGCCAGGGTATCCTTCGCATGGCAGAATCTCAGCACATTCCAGCTCAGGGGCAATGCCAGACTGGATGGAAGCAGCCTTGTCGCAAGGGGTCCCTTCGTTCTCTGGGGCGATCCGGAGAGAGTCCTCCTCAGGGGCGATTTCTACGGTCCGGACGGAAAACCCGTGGTATCGATAATGGGGAATTCCACCGGATTGACGGTGTACCTTCCCCGGGACGAGTACGCATCCTTCACCCCCCTGGGACTTCAGGCAGGAGGAGGCACCATCAGGGTCGAAGACCTGATCTTTCTCCTCAGGACCGGTTTTCCTCTAAGCCTGGAGCAGTGGCAGATCAGCGACCTTGCTGAATACGAGGAAGGGCGCATCATCTGGAGCTTCAGTACGGCGGAAGATGACACAATGATACTTGCCATGGATCCAGGGCGTCTTTTTCCCGGCCGGTGCAGCTGGGACGACGGCACTTTCACAATAAATGCATCGTCTCCCCACGACGAGTACAGGGCATGGCCATGGAGCTGGAGCACTAGGATCGGCGACAATGTGGTCGATCTCGAGTTAACAGATATCGCGATTACCCAGGTACCCTGGGAGGGTATATGGAGAATGTTCATCCCTGTTCCCGTGGATTCCCTCGATGAGGCTCCCATCTGGCATCCTTCCGACACTCTGATGCAGAGGTAGTGTTAACAGCAATCGGACCCCGCGGGCTCACTTTCGGGGAACCCTCCCTGGCCGTAGGACGCCGGCGGAGTTGACGCAGACGTGACTGTTTACTATTCAACCTTGTACGGTCCAGTTTACAGGAGGGTTGTATGGGTATCTCAGGCACTTTAAGAGGCGTTTTCGGAAGGAAGCCAGGGGCGCTTCTTTCCAACTCCATGGCAATAGATCTGGGAACGGCCAACACGCTGATCTACCTTCAGGGGAAAGGCATCGTACTCGAGCAGCCCAGCGTGGTGGCCCTGGAGAGGGAGACCAACGCACTGGTGGCGGTGGGAGCAGAAGCGAAGTCGATGCTGGGACGAACCGGTATGTCACTTCAGGCTATAAGACCTCTGAAGGATGGCGTGATAACCAACGCCACAGCCACCATGGCCATGCTGAGAGAGTTCCTGGGCATGGCCAGGACGAGAAAACTATCCATGAGGCCGAGGGTTCTGGTTTGCGTTCCCAGCGGTATCACGGAGGTGGAGATATCGGCTGTCAAGACTGCGCTGGAAAGAGCGGGAGCCAGGGAGGTCCTCCTTGTGCCGGAACCTCTGGCATCGGCCATAGGTGTCGGAATTCCTGTTGAGGGCGCTGCGGGCAATATGGTGGTGGATATCGGAGGAGGCACTACGGAAGTGGCCGTGATAAGCCTTTCATCCATTGCGGCGAACAACTCCATCAGGATCGGCGGCGACGAGATAGACGAAGCCATATCCAGCTACCTGAAGAAACAGTACAGCCTGCTCATAGGGGAGAGGACGGCCGAGACCGTCA
>JAFGPK010000064.1 GCA_016936235.1 Candidatus Fermentibacteraceae bacterium
CCCACCGGGTTCCATTCCCATTGACCGGCAGCAGATTCCACGTCGCAGACCATCCCGCAACCGACAGGCAAGTAGAAACTGAAGGTATTGACAAACCCGCCGTCTGCGAAGACCGTCAGCTGCAGGGCATATACATCGCCTTCCGGGGTCGAGGTCTGTGAATTGATATTGTAGCACCCCGTTCCCCAGGATGTCCCTCCCACCGCAATGGATCCGAACTCGTTGTAATTATCATTGACGGTGATCTCGGAAGAGAGGCTCTGAAGGATAGCGAATACATTCTCCAGCGGATAGCTCTCGGTGTTGCGGAGCTGGAGGGTCAGCTCTATCTCCTCGCCCGCTTCGAAAGCCATGTTGCCGTTCCCGGCGGCGGTGTCATCGGTGCGCATCCAGGAGATCATGGTGCTGTCTCCAGGGCTTGAACCCGCTGATGTAACGGATATCCAGTCCCAGTGTGCGCTGGGTTCATCCCCCATTGCAAGTCCGAACTGACCGGTCTGAGGAGAAGGGTCGACGGCATACAAATCCCAGTTCTGACCGGTGGAGGGTACGTATATATGAAAACTAAGCATATCTCCTTCACAGGTGAGCGTCAGTTCGTACCAGACACTGCCTGGAAAGGGAGCATAAAGGCTTTCAAATATCGTGGACGTGCTGCCATTTGATACCTGTCTGATCCTGGCGACATCGTGATCAGGTGAAACGTATGCGTAGATACCGGTATCATCCGAATCCATCCTGGCGACCATACCCAGCACATGGATAGCAGTACCGCTCAATGCGATGGAGCAGTCTTCATACTGCATATCGCCTGGAGGAAGAAGTGCAGAGCATCCATAGTCTGTACACCCATGTACCTGGCCGGGTGTGGCGCTCCATGAACCAGGTAGACAGCGCTGTTCCCAATCGCTTATACTTCCGTCGGAAAAATCGTCGTAGAAGATGGTCTCGGGACTTTCGGGAGAGATTCGAAGTAATATGCTCGTGATCATTAGTAATGATAACATGATAAAACTCCTTCAATTCTAAATTAGATATCTCGGGGTTGATTGTCAATAAGTGTGTTATGAGTAAATTATTCAAATAAATCTATAATTGGAGAGTAATGGCCGAATCACGCAAAGAAGGCGATAAGGGAAGAGGAATACTGAAGGAAGTATTCGGTGGAATGCCTCTTCCAGCCCGATGTGGCAGTTTCGATCCCACATACGAGAAGTACTGGGAAAACAGAATATCTGACGAGATATACACCGGACCGGCTCGTCGGAGGGCCGAAGGTATCATGGCCTTTATAGATAAGGAAGACACAGTACTTGATGTAGGGTGCGGAACAGGTGAAACCCTGGAGGTTCTCAGAAATGACCGCAATGTTATAGGAACCGGGCTGGACATTTCCAGAACGGCACTGGAAGCGGTATCCTCAAAGGGATTCAGTACTCTGCACCTTGATCTGACCGATACGGACCATGAACTTGATTCGGTTTACGATCATATTGTGCTCTTCGAGGTTGCTGAGCACCTGATAAATGCCGAGACCATGATGCTGAAGCTGAAGGGCAAATACCGGAAGGGTCTTTACGTATCCACTCCGAATCTTGGATACATGGCGCACCGTTTGAGGCTGTTGTTCGGAAGGTTCCCTGTCACTTACATATCAGACCCCAGGGAACACGTTCGATACTGGACCGTGAGGGATTTCCTGGAATGGTCCGAGTGGCTGGGTTTTGACAAACCTGAAGTAATCGGTCTCAGGGGGAAGATCAAGGTTTTCGGGCTTCCCGCAAGATGGCCCTCTCTGTGGAGCAGCGAGATTGTGTACAGGTTCACTCCCTCATCAGCGTCTTCCAGGGACAAAACCTTGCGCTAGCGGTCCAGTACCTTACCGGTGCAGCAAGGATGAGGGCACGGTCTTGGAAATGCAGTGAAGCCCGCTGTTGGATTCGATGATCTTCCTGCAGTCTACCGGGATGGCCTCGTAGCCCATGGATTCCAGCATCCTCCCCACCTGCTCGTCCTCAGTCCTGTCGTAGGACGGGAAAAGAGCGGTGCCGTTGACAAGTATACCGTTGGCGTAATTGGGCATGGTGTTCACGTCGCCGTACCGGATGGGCGGAAGACCCGGGATCATCACAGCCTCGTGACCGTGAATCCTGATAGCTTCCAGTGAAGGTCTGACCGAGACCTCCTGCGGAGTTCCTTCGGGATACCGTGAAACAAGCCAGATACCCGGTCTCACGGGCCAGAGGAACATGTCCAGGTCCCTGGTGTGGTCACCGGTCAGGGAAGGCACCTGCCGGAAGACCTGCTCCGGGAAGCTGCTCCTGAAGAACTGCAGTCTCGCGGCGGCGGCCGGACTCTCAGGCTCATCCTCGGACAGGAGGCACAGATCCCCGTTCACCGAGATCCTGGCGGTCGCGAAATTCTCCTCCATCCTCAGAGGTTCAATTCCTAGGGAGTCGATGATGTCCCCCGCGAACCTGTGGAGATAGTCGGCGAGGTCCAGATTGTCATTCCGGAAATGGATCCCGACCCCCCTGCCGTCCTCTTCCCGGCAGAAAACGGGGAAGTACTCGGCTACTATTCCCCTCAATGGCGAGTTGGGATTCAGGATCAACCCTCCGTCATCGATGCCGCGGCTCCTCAGAAGTTCCATGAAGAAGGGTTGTTCTTCCCCGGCAACGAAGACCTCGATGCCGACCTTGCCCGACACCGCCTCCGCAATGTCGCAGATGGTTCCGCCGTAGTCGAACCGTGAATGGTAGAAGTCCCGGACGAAACTGAGATACAGCCTCCCCACGGGATCGTACTCAGGGATCAGTCTCATTCCGCGTCCGCACCCTTCCGGAGATCACGGTTTCCATGGCAATGACTTCGGATCATCTTGAACAGGCGATAGTTGAGTTCCAGACCAAGGGTTGAGCATACCCTGTCCAGTTCATCCGACGAGAAGGTTAGTTTCAGCATGTCCTTCTCAGGAAGGAGGAGAGGACGGAGAGCCCTGATGACGGGCTTCAGGTTCTTTTCCGGCTCATCCACGACAAAGGGGAAGCAGCCCGGAAAGCCCGGACTGAGCCGGCAGTAGCCGATGCAGCACCCATCGATGTCATGAAAGACCAGCGCGTACTGCTCAGGGGGGTTGTGCATCTCCAGGATGTCCTTCCAGTCCCTTGGAAGGACCGGGCGCCCTTCGGCCGGCAGCTCGTTCATGGGGACCGCCCGCACTTCTTCCTCCGCTTCAACCGTGAAATGCTGCGGATCCCGGAGTATGTACTGACAGGCAGACTCAGCCATGAGGAATCCGAAACGGCGGTACAGCCTTATGGCTCCTTCGTTCCCGCTCTCAACGTAAAGGATTATGTCGTTAAGGCCGGTCCTGGTCCAGTAACTGATGGCTCTTTTCAGCAGCCTCGTTCCAACGCCCGTTCCCCGATTAGAGGAGGCGACTCCGATGCGCGACAGCCAGGCGAAATCAGGTTTGCGGACGACGCAGCAGTAGCCGACAAGTCTTCCCGAGTCAAACGCCCCCCAGAATCCCTCCTGCAGGCAGCGCTCAAAACTCTCCGATCCGATTGGCTCATCCGGGAAACACTCCGAATCCACACGACTGAATTCCTCGTAGGAAAGCCCTGCCGGGCAGTACCTGATCATATGGGCCAATGGTCCCCTCCCATTACTCCATCGAACAGGCTGGGAACACAGGTGCAGGGGAACACTCTGTTCTCAGGAGAGTAATGACCGTCTATCTGAACCTCTCGTCCGACCTTGTCCCTCGGACTCCCTTTCTGGCCTCCTCGAGCCAGCCGGTCCTGCAACTGTCAACGTTGTCGAATTCAGGGACGTAGGGTTTGATATCCAGCAGCGGTGTACCGTCAAGAATGTCAACATCGGAAATACTCAGGGTACCGCCTTCAATGCCATCCAGCCTGACAACCGAAATACCTATGGGATTGGGCCGGTTCGGAGCCCTTGTGGCGAACAGCCCCCTCTCGGAGGGATCCATGAAAGGCCGGACCTTCAGGCTCCATTCCCGGCTCCGATGAAAGTGATACAGAAGTATGATGTGAGAAAAACCGTCCAGGTCACAAAGACCGTCGACAAAGCGCCCGTAGACCTCTACCGTGCCCTGGACGCCCTTCGCTCCCGCCGGCTGTATCGGCATCCCTTCCACTTCCGTGAAGGGGCTGTGTATGATACCGATGGGTTCTAAGGATATCATCGTGTCCTTCCATTCAGCATTCGGCTCAGACAGTCCCCGCTCATTGCCTGATGTACCAGTGCGGGGTCCTGTGAGATCGGAACGGCAGAACCTCATTTTATTCAAGATAATGCTATTGGGTAACTGGCCGGAAGTTACGTACGACCCCGAACTCCTGGTGCCCCCGACACGACTTGAACGTGTGGCCTACGGTTTAGGAAACCGCCGCTCTATCCTACTGAGCTACGGGGGCACCGGAAGAGCAATTATGTACCTTCACGTCTGATTAGTCAAATCCTGCGGCGCCTCGGCAAGCAGGTTCACGGAATCGCCGTCCGCGAAGAGCTTGCCCGCTGCCGTGGGCACTATCCTGGAGTCCACCTGGACCACCCTCCCGTGCTCCAGCATTATCTTCAGGTAATCACGGTCTATGACCACGCCCGTCTCCTTCTCGATGGCGTCCAGGTCCACGCCTCCGCAGCACCGGAGACCGAGCATTATCCTCTCCGTGGCCGTCTGCTCCCTGGTGAGCGACTCTCTGCCGGATACGGGAAGCTGCCCCCTGCCCAGACTGTCGATGTACCCTTCCACGGAATGCATGTTCCAGCTCCTCAGGTTTATCCCGTCGAAGCTGTGGGCGGATGGCCCGAGGCCGATGTACGGGGCCCTCCTCCAGTAGCTGCAGTTGTGCATCGAAGTGTAACTGCTGCCCCTGGCGTAGTTGGAGACCTCGTAATGAACGAACTCTTCCGAGGCAAGGATCTCGTCCGCCCGGAAATACATGTCGGCGCATGCGTCATCATCGGGTTTGCTCAGCTCACCCTTCCGCACGGATGACCACATGGGTGTATCCTCCTCCAGGGTGAGCTCGTAGCAGGAAATATGTTCCGGTCGAAGCTCCAGCGCCTTTTGGAGATCATCCACCCAGAGATCAACAGTCTGACCCGGAATCCCGTACATGAGATCGATGGAGATGTTCCTGAAACCGGCTCTCCTTGCTTCTTCGAAACCCGCGACGGCCTGCTGCCCGTCGTGGATCCTGCCCAGGACCTGCAGCATGTCGTCCTGGAACGACTGGATGCCGATGCTCAGTCTGTGAAAGCCGGTTCGTCTCAACTCTTCCAGCTCCCCGGGGTCGATGGTCCCGGGATTGGTCTCAATGGTGGATTCCGATATCCCGGATACGAACGCTATTCTTCCCAGCTCTTCCCTGAACTCCCTCCAGAAGGCCGGGGGCAGTATGGTGGGCGTGCCGCCGCCTACGTACAGGGTCGATACCATCTTGCCATGGAGCCTCATGCGAAGTTCCGTGAGAAGCGCCTTCCTGAATCCGTCAGCCTCGTTCTGCCTGTACGGGACGGAACAGAAGCTGCAGTAGCCGCACTTCTTCACGCAGAACGGTACATGGACATAAAGA
>JAFGPK010000065.1 GCA_016936235.1 Candidatus Fermentibacteraceae bacterium
CTGGATGAACCTCGTCATAAGACACAGAGAGACCAACACCATCGCCAGGCTGGGGAGGATACCGGCCCACGAGACGGTACTGGAAAGGGAGGCTCAGCATTCGGACTGGGACCCCGGGGTGATCCAGGATCCTCAGTCGCTGTCGTCCATGTCCTCCAGGGCGGGATCGGCCCTGGTGTAGTACAGTTTTCTCAATGCTATTCCCTGGATGATGAGATAGAATCCCACCAGTATCGGTATCAGTCCTGTTCCCGCCACTATCAGCGGGAGGAAGGATGACTGGGAAGCTTTCTCCAGGGCATCCGCCGCTCTATCAAGATGCTCGGTGGCCTGGCTGAACGCCTCCTCGGTGGTGAAGAGGTCGCCGGCCAGGGAGTCGACCCCGGCGGCGACCTCCTCAAGCGTGGGCTCCATGGGTTCAAGGGTGGCGGACAGGTGCTCCATCTGGGCGATCATCTCCCCGGAAGTATAGAAAGTCCTGTTCAGGCCTGTGACCGTCTCTGCGAAGTAGCTCCTTCCCAGAAGCGATGTGATTGTGGGAGGGAGGTTCTCCAGGCTCTCGCTGACGGTGAGGACCACTCCCCGGATCTCCGCCGTTGTCTCACGAATGCTGTTCACCGTTATCCAGGTCTCGTGCACCACTTCGCTCGTGCTCCTGATGGAATTGCTGACCTGGGAGAACAGGGAAGACGATGTGCCGAAATCCTTCCCGATCAGTCCCACCGCCGAGTTGGCGCTCTGAAGTCCTTCCGACATCGATATCAGGCTGCCCCTGACCGGTCCCCAGGCCGTGAATGCGATGATCATTATCGCCGCGCCTGCTATAATGGCCAGTATTCCAAGTATCCATGACAGCCAGATGGAAAGACTGTGCGATACGAGGTTTTTCCTTTTCTTCATTTCCGTCCCCTGTCCCAAAGTGCGATCAAAAAGTATGAATTGAGGTACCACAGCAACTGAATAATAACAGGATTGGGGCGGACAGTGATGGTCAGGGAGACAACCGTCTTAAGGGACTGGGAAAATGAGGCGCCCGACGCCGGTTTACACCGACAGGGGCGGAGATGAGCAGGCTCGACAGTATGGCGGCGGCGGCGGTCGAGGCGGGAGCCATCCTGATGGAAGAGGCCCGGATCGGCATGGAGATCAGCAGGAAAAGCAGCAATGAGCTGGTAACCAACGCGGACATCCGCTCGGAGATGTTCCTGAGGGAGAGACTTGGCGGGATAGAGCCGCGGGCGAATTTCCTGGGGGAGGAGACCAGCCGCGGAGTGGTCCCCGAACCTCCGTTCTGGATCGTGGACCCACTGGACGGAACAAACAATTACGCCCACGGATTCCCAATGTTCTCCGTCAGCATCGCCTACTGGGACGGCAGCCGTATACTGTGCGGATGCGTGTACGATCCCGTCAGGGACGAGTGCTTCTCGGCACAGGCGGGCGGGGGCACGCGCCTCAACGGCAGGCCTGTTTCATGTTCGCTCAGGAACGATCTTGCGGACTGCCTCGTGGCTACTGGTTTCCCCTATCACAGGAGAGAAGGTGACCTCGGGGTGGACCTCCGCCCCCTGGAGTATTTCCTGGGAAGGGTCCAGGGTGTCCGAAGGGGCGGGTCCGCCGCCCTGGACATGTCGTACGTGGCCTGTGGAAGACTGGACGGTTTCTTCGAGCAATCACTGAAACCATGGGACATGGCGGCGGGTTACATCCTGGTCACGGAAGCCGGAGGAATGGTTACGGCCTACGAGGGAGGAGACTGGACCCCGGGCTCGAGGGGTGTTGTGGCTTCCGGCAGTGGTATCCACCTGCAGATGAGGATCGGGGTGGACCAGGTCAGTGTCGGCTCCTGAAAGAAAAAGGTGACGCGGGGAATCCCCGCGCCACCCGTCTGCAGTGCCGTTCTTCCTAGAATCCCAGGTTGATCCCGAAGTAAACCATGCTGATCCCGCCGACGTCATCGTCTCCGGCGATGGGTTTTGTGTACTTGTACTCCCCGAAGACACTTATCGGAACAGCAGGAGGCTCGAAGGCGGCTCCAACCACTCCGTGTATCCCGGGATGCACATGATCGTATGGATCGATGCTTAGCTGGCCGCCGGTCTGCTGGTTCGCAACTTCAATCAGTACGTCGGCGTCGCTGAAGAGTATGTGCGCGCCGGCGCCTCCGCCAACGTAGGGACGCAGCGGAAGTGCGCCGATGGGTATCTTGACCTTGAGCGTGGCCCCGAGGTCGATATCATGGAATGTGGCGGTGTAGTCGTTGAACAGCTCCGTCTGAAGGCTGTCGGGAGACCAGCCCCATGTATCCTCGAGGTACTGGGTCAGTCCGGTGGTGTCGCCCTGGAAGTTCATCCCGTACTCGTCCTCTATGTAGGTCACCAGGTACTGCTGCATGGAGATGTTGCTCTCGCTGCCGGCGTAGGCGCCGCTGATCTCCAGGTCCACCATGCCCAGCAGCGGAAGGGTGATCTGCCCTCCGAACACAGCGCCTGAGGCTGCCTGCCGGGTCCTGGGGTCGTCTCCGTCGTAGTAGCCTATTCTGCCGCCTATCTTCATTCCGGCGGCGGCCACACCGCATATGATGAGAACTAAGAGAATTTTCTTCATAGAAAGCTCCTTTCGGTTGGTTCAAATATACTGGATGGAGAGCCGGGGACTACCTGCAGGGGAACCGGGTATTGACCTTCGGGGTTCCCCCCTGTAAATTCTTTATCCGTATTAGTGTACATTTGTCCATTTACCATTTGTACCTTTAAGGAGGTATGTCCTATGAAAAATGCTCTTCTGCTTGCTGTCCTTGCCTCGGCGACCCTGTTCGCCTCCGGCATAGGCAGCGTCGCCAGCTGGCAGTCCTTCGGAGGCTTCGAAGGAGAAGCCCCCCAGGTGACGGTGCTGGAATCCGACCAGAGCCACATGGTCCTTGAGATCTCCATTCCCGGCTTCTGGCTTCACGAAAGGCCCTCGGCGGGAACTGTCTGGAGCGTTGTAGAGCTTCCAGGCGCCTATCCCCAGGGCGAAGTGGGCCTTCCCAGCCTTCCCTCGGTAACGGAGATGTTCGCGCTTCCCTTCGGGACGGAGGCAGTGATAACTGTCGAGGATATCACCACCACCACATACGACAATGTGAGCATCCTTCCCAGGCAGACCCCCGAGATCGACATGGACCACGCTCCTTACCCGTTCACCATCCAGGAGGACTTCTACGCCAGCGCAAGGAGCTTCCCCGGTGCATGGGCCGAAGTTGACAACCCGGGGGCCTGGTCAGGCCTGAACATATCCAGGCTCGTCGTGACACCCTTCAGCTTCAACCCATCCACGGGGACCCTCGAGGCCGCCAGCAGCATAGTGGTCAGAGTGGACTTCGAAGGCATGGTCACCAGGATAGCCGACCCGGTCACACCCTCCCTGGTCCCGGCCATGGAGAGGACCATCATCAACTGGGACGCCTTCGAGTTCGATGCCGCCCCTCTTGACGGCAGCAGGGACGATGGCGTGGAGTACGTCTTCATCTGCAGCGCGAGCAGCGCCGACTGGGTTTCGGAACTCATCGAGACCCACCATTACCTGGGACTTCACACGAGAGTGGAGACCCTGACCACCCCGGCTACCACCAGCGCCATCAAGACCGCCATAACCGACAACTATACTTCGGGCGTCACCCGTTTCGCCTGCATAGTAGGCACCCACACGGAACTTCCCTCCTATACCTGGAGCGGCTACGTGGGCGACTACTGGTACGGCTGCCTCAACGGCGCACCTGACGTCTACGCCGAGATCGGAGTAGGCAGGATCACGGGCAACCAGTCCCAGATCGAGCACCAGGTGGACAAGATAATAGACGGATACCTGGACTACTCCTTCGACGACCGTTTCACCACGGATGTGACTCCCAGCGAGGCCATACTTGCAGCACATCAGGAGCAGTACCCGCTCAAGTACACCCAGTGCATGAACGAGCTGGCGGCTTACAGCTACAGCCTCATCGACTTCACCTTCACCAAGGTATACCCGCCCGAGGGCGGCACTGCCGCCATGGTTTCCAACGGCATCAACAACGACATAGGCACCGTTACGTACAGGGGACACGGCGACGTGACCTACTGGGCCTGGTCACCGGGCTGGACCGCTTCCAACATCAACGCCCTGACCAACACCTTCATGCCTCCCGTGTTCAACATCGCCTGCCTCTGCGGAGCCTATACCGCCGGCAGCACATGCCTGGCCGAGGCCTGGCAGTGGGCGACCAACGGCTCCAGCGGCAACCTTGCAGCCACTGATCCCTCCTACACCTACCCCAACCACGACTACATCAAGGAGATCTACAAGGAGATATTCGACTACGCCAACTACGGCATCACCGAGGCCACAAACGCCGCAACAGTGACGACCATCGGTATCCATGGCTCCATAGGCGAGGCCAACGCCAAGATGTACATCTGGTTCGGAGACCCCGCCATGGAGATATGGACCTTTGACCAGATGGGCGAGCCGGGTGAGCTCTACATCGACCACCCCGCCAACATCTACCCCGGCACCCAGGATATCACCATCACCGTCACCGACGACGGGACACCCGTCGAGGGAGCCAACGTCACCATCACTGATGGTGTGGACAACTACGGCGGCGGGATGACCTGCTACGAAGAGGGCACCACCAACGCCTCCGGCGTGGCCGTCATCAACATCACCATCCCCTCCAGCGGTGAGATCCACATCGGCGCCTTCAAGCACGATTACAGGTACGACATCGCATCCGTGATCATCGGTACCGGTACCGCCGGTTCCGAGACACCGGCGCCCGTACTGTCCCTTGACAGGCCTTGCCCCAACCCCGTGGTGGAGAACGCGTCTCTCAACTTCAGCGTACCCTCCAGCGGCAGGGTAGAGCTCAGCGTCTACGATGTCTCCGGAAGAATCGTGGAGAGCATCCTCGACGACGCGGTGGAAGCCGGCAGCCACAGCCTCACATGGGCACCCGGCGCCGACGTAGCCAGCGGAGTCTACTTCATCAGGCTCACCACGGAGGGTGGAACCCTCACACAGCAGGCAATGGTCATCAGGTAACCGCCTGATCAACTTTGCACATGAAGGCGGGCTTTCGGGCCCGCCTTCTTCGTCACTTCGGGAGGGCCCTAAGTCCCCTTATATAGAGGACTTAGGGTTTTCGTTATTCTGTGGGTTATGCCCCGTGGCACATATATGGCACATGTCTACTATGAACTAACTCAACATCCAGACCACAGAGTCTGTCAACTCCAGTCCTTTGCTATGATCGGTTCGACAGAGTGAAGACCCAGAACCAGGATCAATAATCCCTATTAACCAGCAATATACTAGGTTTATTACCTCTATTGAC
>JAFGPK010000066.1 GCA_016936235.1 Candidatus Fermentibacteraceae bacterium
AGCCCGGCCATGGTAAGGGCTGCCGGGATTCCCTTCCCGGCTACGTCCGCAATGGCGACTCCGAGATTGCGGTCGGGAAGATCGAAGAAATCGAAATAATCGCCGCCAACCTCCCTGGCGGGTCTGTAGAATATCTCTATGTCGCACCTCTCAGCGGTGGGAGGATGGTCCGGCAGAAGATCGAGCTGGATCTTCCTGGCCATGTTCAGTTCTTCGGATATGGCATGACCCGTGGACATCCGGTCAAGGAGTATGTCGGGCATTCTCTTCCTGATGATATCCGATCCCAGCAGACCGGGGGTCTCAGTGACCAGTCGGATGACCTCCATCCTGACGTTTCGGTCAGGGTCCGAGAACCTGTCAGCCAGCTGAGAGTCCAGGTCGCTGGACGAGTAGAGGTCGGGTCTTTTTCTCAGACCCTTCACAGCCTCGATCCGCATGTCCGGCGCCTGATCCCCCAGGGACCGGATGACCACCGGAAGGAGTTTTTCCCTGGAGACGCTTACGTTGCTGAGCAGGCCTTTGAGAGCGCTGAGCCTGACGAACGCGTCATCATCCCCGAGAAGGGAAGACAGGACCGGCGTCAGTGTCGGCGGATCGTCCTTCTCCAGTTCCCCTAGACAGACGGCAACCTCGGCCCTGACAGCCCTCTTGTCATCCAGGGCCAGGGCGGAGAGTATCTCATGCGCGAATCCGTCATCTCTGCCGAGTCCCCTTATGGAGCCGGCGAGTCTCCTGCGGACGAAGGAGGACGGGTCCTTCACGAGGGACCTTACGTATTCCTCCACAGGCCCGCCCAGGTCCTCCATGTTCCAGAGAAGGAAGAAGGGGAGTACCGCCCTCTTCTCGAACTCGCTGCTCTTCATGAGTGTACCCGCAAACTTCAGGGAGGCGGTGTTGAGATCTTTCCTGCCCAGGCAGATCAGCTGGCTGAGAGCTTCCCTTCCCTCGTAATGGTCGGATTCCAGCACGCTTCGCAGGAGCCTGCCCCTCATCTCGTCCTCCATGATGTTGTAGTACCGGAGCACCAGGCTTGCGAACTCCCTGCTCTTCGCCGTCCTCTCCCTGGTAAGTTCCCAGAGGGTCTTCTTCTCTTCCTCGAAGAGAGACGAATAGTTCATCAGCATGCATCTGGTAACCAGGAGGATGTCCTCCTCCGCCAGATCGCTCCTCATCGAGGCTCTCACTTCCGGGCTGAAGAACCGGAGTCTGGCTCCTATCCTCCACGCCAGCTGACCTTTCCCTCCGGGGGGCAGCCTGTCCATGAGGACCCAGAGGAGATCGTTGAACTCCTGATTGAAATCCTCCAGCCTCCTGTCCAGAAGGCCCATTATCAGTGAGGTCATATGAGCTGTATCGCCCTTCTCCAGAACCTCGTTCAGTATCTCGTACTCACGGCTGTCCAGGTTCGGGAAATTGCTGCCGAGGTAGAGCACAAGCCCCTGCCTGACCTCGAAGGAATCATCCTCCAGGTACTCCCTGTAGATCTTCTCTCCCTTCTCCGACATGCCCCACATGGTCAGCCCCTGCAGCAGCCGCCCCCTGACAGCGGGTTCCGGATCTTTCACAGCGGCGTCCACGGTATCCCGGAACTCCATTGATTCCAGGACCCATTTCCTGCCCAGGGTCTCGGCCACCGACTGCCTCACCTCTGAGTTCCCCCTTGCCATCAACATACCGTACATGCTCACTATGGATTCATCCAGGTTGTCCCTGGAGCTCAGAAGCGAACTCAGAACGTCGAGGAGGACAAGTCTCGACCTCTCGGAAGCGACGTGCAGGAGCAGCTTGGCCTTGACCTCGTCGGAGAGGCTCGTGTAGAAACCTGCCAGGAAGTAGCCGGCCCTCCTGATGTTCGGCTCCTCGCTCTCCAGCAGTATGTCGATGAATGACCTTATCACAGGGGCGTCCATCTCCAGCAGCTCCCTTATGCCCCGGTCGATGGCCCACATCTTCACCGAGTCGCTCACCGCCAGGTAGACCTCCCCCTTGCCGCTTATCCTCCTGAAGGGATCCACGGCGCCCGCCGCCATGGAGTTCCTGTAGGACTCCTCAAGTTCCTCGCTGGTGGGGAACCTCTTCCGCTCCTGGACTATGATCCGGTCCAGAAACCTGAAGAGAACCCGTTTGAAGACGGCTTCCGCCACCACGGGATCGAAGGCCGCAAGCAGGAGCAGCTCCGCCTTCTCAATGGAATCCAGTCTCCGGAACCACTCAAGCGCTTCCCTTCCCTCCTCCAGTCTCCACTGCCTTCCGGTGGAGGGTTCGGGAAGGCTGACATGTGCATCATTATGGGTGTCGAATATGGATGCTATCCCTGATGAGGATGTCGCGAGTATGAGCCTGTGACGGGTCTCGGTGGCCCTTATCATCATTGAGATGACCAGCGACCAGAGCCTGGCCGGGTAGATGTCCACCATTCTCCTGAAGGTATCGAGGTCCAGGAAGAGGGCGCAGTCCTCCGGCCCCGTGAGAAGTCTTACCACCTCGGAGAAGTCAAGGTCCCTGGTTATCATCTCGACGGGATTCAGGCCATCCCTGCTGGCTTCAATGAGGAGTTTCCTGGCGATCGTCGTCTTCCCAGCGCCGATTGAGCCGGACAGGCACACGAACCCCCTCCTGCAGAATACCTCTCCGGCCTTCTCCAGGGACTCCCGGTCGACCTTGAGGACCTCCACGCTGCCGTAGGAATCAACCAGGTCCTTCCCCTCGGGGTACGGGAAGGACTCGCGGTTAAGTCCCCGCAGCCACTCCTGCAGCCTGGTCCGGACCAGTTCCCTTCCGTTCACGGCCGATGTGAACTCCCAGCAGCGGCCGCTCCCTGAAAGGGATTTGATTACGTTGTCATCGTCCGGTTCCTTATGGAAACAGAGAGCGGCTATGGGTATGTCATTCCTGTAGCAGTTGAAGTACACATTCCTGAGGCGGGGCGAGAGAGCACCGTTTATGATCAGCAGGAGCGCGTCCGGAACACCGGCGCCAGGGTCCGAAACCTGAAGGGAATCCGCCCATCTGGGTGGGACGAGTTGATCAAGGTCCGAACGCAGGACTCCCTCAATGCCCCCCGGCAGCTCCCTGCCCTCGAATACCACTGATAGAGTGAAGCTGTTCACGGGACGCAGGTCACCTTCAGGTAAGGGGCCAGATTAGAGTAACCCTGGTTCTTCCTTCCGGAGTCAATCCGAACTCCACCCATTTGGCCAGGTTGCGGGCTATCAGAATTCCCCGGCCCCTCGTGGAAAGGAGTTCATCGCCCTCCCCTGGATTGAAGCCAAGGGCTTTTTCCGGTTCCCACGTACCTTCGTCGTCTATCATGAATCGTATCCTGTTGGGGAAGATATTGAAACTGACCTTGACCATCTTGTCAGGGTCGTTCTGATTCCCGTGCTCCATGGCGTTCTTGACCAGTTCCACCACAGCGACCGAGAGGGAGGAAAGTTCATCCTCCTCTACATCGGCGGACCTTCCGATGGCCTCTATGATCTGCTGGACCGGTTCGAGAACCGAAGCGTCGCTGGGAAAGCTCATTTCAATGGGGCGCACGGTCAGGCCCCGAAGCTGTCCAGTGCTTCCTGCTCATCCGTATATGTCTCGAAGATCGTGATCAGCTTTGTTATTATGAACAACTCCTGGATCTTCTTCGTGGCATTCAGGATCTTCAGGGCTCCACCGGCTCTGGAAAGGGTTGTATGACCGGAGACTATGACCCCCAGTCCCGAACTGTCCATCCAGCTTACCTTGCCAAGGTCAAGGAGGACTTTCATGCATCCCTGATCGACTGCCCTCTGGAAGGTTTCCTTCACTTCCACCAGCTCCGGCCCGCCGATTACCTTGCCAGAAAAGGCGATGACCAGGACATCACCTTTCATCTCCTCTTTGATCTTCAATTTCAACCTCCCGGAATAGTTTGGGTTACACTCTGAAAATCCATGGCTTTTAATATATCCTTAAATTCCCAATTGACAAAACAGCAGGTCACTTTCAGGAACACGCGACGAAATCTTCCCATTCCCGGAGCCCGAGACCGAGGAGGTATGCCCTTATGGAATCACGCGCACCCGGTAGGCGTGAGGCTATCACCACGGGGATGCCGCTGTTTTCCGCCAGCACCCCCGGATCCAGCACGGGTCTGCCCCTGAGCATGCGTTCCGGTCCGCCGGAAACAGGTTCAAGAAAGGCCTCTATGCTGAAACCGTTGTCCTGAAGGCATTTTCCGATCCTTCTCGCGGTCTGGCCGCCTCCGGCTATGAACACCCTCCTGCCTGACATGCAGGGAACCAGGGCAAGATATCTGGCCTTGAGCCTGTAGAAATTCGTGAGGGAATAGACTCCGCATCTCCGGGAGAGCCTGTCAGGCCTTTCGCGCCACATGAGAAGCACCTCCGGCACTCTTTCGAAGGAGTAACCCCTGCTCCAGAGGCGCAGCCAGAGTTCGTAGTCCTCCGGCAGTTGCCTCTCCGAGTAACCTCCCTCTGCCATGATGCTCTCCCTGTGATAGAAGGCGGTGGGATGAGGGACCGGGCTTTCCACGAATATGTTCCTGCGTATGTCCTCAGGATCCAGCAGGCGGTTCAGCCATTCCTCGTATGCCCTGTACCCGTCGGTCACACGATCCTCGGGAAAGCTCCTGACCCTGCACGTGACGACGGTCCTGACTCCGCTTCTCTCCGCCAGCTCCAGCTGGAGCCGCAGCCTTTCCGGGAGGCACACGTCATCGGCATCCATTCTGGCGACCCAGGCTCCGCGGCAGGCGGACAGGCCCGAGTTGAGGGCGTCCACAAGACCTCTGCCGCAGCAGTCCGCCAGGCGGAACCTGGCGTCCCTGCCGCACCATTTCCTGGCGATGACGCCTGAACCGTCCTTCGACCCGTCGTCCACCATTACGACTTCGATATCCCCGAAGGTCTGCGCGGCCACCGAGCCCAGGGCGCTGTCCATGTATTCCGCCGCGTCCCTGAAGGGTATAAGCACGGAAATGACGGGGGATCTCAATTGGAGAGGGATCCCACTACCGTGACCAGGTCCTCGGGAGTCCTGGCCAGCCTTCCGCAGGCCGAGCCGATGCACGGCTGCGCGTAGGGCAGCCCCGCGAAGGGGAGGTAAAGGTCCTCCATTCTTGCGCTGTCCGCGGGTATGGACGGGTAGAACACGTCCACCCCTCCCTGACCGGCAAGTTCCACGCAGGCCTGGTAAAGGGCCTGAGTAAGGGAATCACCCTCGATGCCCACGAGGTTTATGTGAAGCTCGAGGTCATCCACATCCGTCGCAGTGGTATCCCGGGTGAAACTCCCTGATAGAGCCTCGCGGAAGAAGCTTTCGTCCCTGACCCCGGCGACCCTGACCAACTCGCTTCCATCGCAGTCCAGGATAATGCTCACAGGAAGGACATCCGGCAGTTCCCATTCAGTCTTCAGACGGGACGCCTCGCTCTGGCTCAGCCAGACCACCGGCATGGACAGGGTAAGCTCCTCCCTGAAACTCAGAAGGGTCTCCAGCCTGGGGTCGCCTATGTCCACCGCGACGGCTGCAATGGTGCCGTCCATCGAACGGTAGAGATGGTCGATGTGGGGCAGCTCCCCCACGCAGGGGGTGCACCAGGTTGCCCAGAAGTTGATTATCACAGGCATTCCCCCGGAACCCGCCAGCAGACTGTCCAGGGACGCCCTGCCTGCGAGCAGCGGACCCTGTTCCACCGGCTCCGCAGGAGGCGCGTCCACAGCGCCGTACCTGAAGACGGGGTACAGGAGAAGGGCCACCATCAGTATCCAGACGTAATCGGCGAGCCTTCCGTACCTCATGTCTTCCCTGCCCCGACGTCCCTGCGGGTATCGTGATGTATGGCGCCCACTGGGCAGATATCGATGCACTTCCCGCACCTGACGCATTCCGCGGAATCGGGTTCCTCGTAGATGGCTATGTCCACGGGGCATACTTCTCTGCATCTGCCGCACCGGATGCAGCTTCCGTCAACGCGCATCCTGAACACCGAGACCTTGCCGGCCAGACCCCAGAAGGCTCCAAGGGGACAGACGACCCTGCAGAAGGCCCGCCTTGAAGTTATCACCCAGAGGAGGATGAGCACCATTACCGCAGTCTTCCAGGTGAAGAGGAACCCTGTCTGAAGGGTATCGCCACCGTGGTGGAGCACCAGCGGGATCCCCGCGGTAAGGGTGCCCGAGGGGCATACGGCCTTGCAGAACCAGGGATCGCCGCCAGCCCCGGGCACCGTCCTGATCGTCAGCGGGAGTATTATGACGAATATGAGCAGTATGGCGTACTTGGCGTCACGCCAGCTTGCGGGAACCTTCAGCTTCGGCGAGGGGATACCGTACAGCAGGTCCTGAAGGAGCCCGAAGGGGCAGAGCCAGCCGCAGGCGAACCGGCCCGCCAGGAAACCGAAGACCAGCAGGAAACCGAGGACACCGAGAAGCGTTATCGCATCGGACCTTCCGGTGGCGAGACCTCCAACGAACCCCTCCGTGGAAAGAATGTTCTGCAGAGAGCCCACGGGGCATGCGAGGACGCTGGAGGGGCACGAGTAGCAGTGGAGACCCGGAATGCAGAAAATCTTCGAACCGCCGGTGAAGATGGTCCCGTGAATGAAGCCCTGGTAGTACAAGTTGGTGGCCAGAAGGGACCCGAGCTGCACCGCCCTGCGCACCCTTTCCCTGACCATCATCCCACCCCGATGCACTCGAGGCAGATGCTGGCCGCCTTCTGCCAGATCACGAGGGGGTCGCCCCAGATGTAGCCGGAAACCGTCATCATCACCGCTGCTGCAAGGAAGGCGATTCTAAGGGCAAGGGGGATATTTCTCATTATCGCCAATCGGGGAACAGGCTGGAGGCGGCGATCGGATTCGAACCGATGAATGGAGGATTTGCAGTCCTCTGCCTTCCCGCTTGGCTACGCCGCCTCACGATGGAGGTCAATAATACATACACGGCCATCAACGGGCAAGACTTCCCTGTATCAGTCGACCCAGTCAAGATTGATGTCCAGTGTGCCGGTGTATGTCATGTCGCCGAAGGGCGTGGTCACGGTGGGGACCGCCTCCACCAGTATCCTGCCCAGGTGATCGCCGTCCCGCAGACCCGAATCGATCCCCCCGATGGCAAGGGCCAGGTCTATGAACTCCAGGGCGCCCAGTTCGCTCATCAGGGCCACCGCGTCGAAGCTGATGTCCAGAGGCAGCAGCACGGTCTCCCCCGATCCAGGCACCTCCAGGGGCTGCGCAAGAGCTCCGGAGGCAACCCAGGTGGTATCGAATTCATCTCCCGAGTCCCCGTCGAGGAAGAGGTCCCAGGCGAAGCCGGTGAGGGTCGCCGGAATGATGTCAGGACCTGTTGAACCGTCGTTGGGATTGTATATCCCGATATTGAGAGTGAAGTCCACCGGGCAGCTTCCGGAAACCCATACCGCCAGGACCTCGGCGATCTGCGTCGGTGAGAGGGTTTCCAGGCTGTCCAGCTGGATCCCGGTCACCACGAAGTCCTCGGTGTTCTCCACCCTGAACTGGCAGTTGAGAAGGGTGAGAATATCGCCGGGACTGCAGGCTGATACTAGCACCACCAGAGAAGTCAGAAGGATGATAACGGCATGTTTCTTCATGAGCACTTCCTTTCGAAGGGCCAGGCCCGTTCAGGCTATCCGTCGGCTATCTATAGAATACCTGAAAGCCAGGGTTCCCGAAAGCTCCCGAAAAGACCCGTTCAGTTCCAGCCGGTTCTTCAGAACCTGCCCATCTGCATCAGGCCGTGGGCCTCCTCGGCTGAGTCTATATCCCAGGCTGATCTCACTATCAGGTTCCGATATCGGAAGAGCCTCATCTCCTGCCAGTCAGGTTTTCCCAGGGCTCCTGTCATGATGTCCTCCGCCTCATCGGTCCTGCCGCGATCGTTCAGCCATCCAGCCAGAAGTCCCGATGCCCTGAAGGCGGCCCTGTCGTTGGATCCGGTAATGATTCTCCGGGCTTCATCCTCCCAGTCGGAGCCGTTCACCAGGGCCCCGGTCCATGACTCCTGGAGCCTCATCTCATCCACCGTAGTGAGTACCGAGGTGTCTATGATGGAGCTCATACTGCGGCCGTGCAGCAGTCCCAGAGCCCTCCTTATCTCCTCCAGCGACCCGTTGAAGTCCTTCTCGGCCTCCAGCAGAAAGGAGTTCACCACCGCTGCGGACGGGTTTTCCGGACGCCTGCAGAGAAGGTCGTTCATCCGGTTCCTGGCGACACCGAGCTGGCCGGATTCCATGGCCAGTTCCACCCTGATCAGCGACGCGTCGTCAAGGACCTTCAGCTCGGAGAATTTCCCGGCCAGTTCCTCCACCTGGTCAAGGACTGCGGAGGCTCCCTCCATCTCCAGGGAATGGAACAGAGCCTCGGACATCTCCGCCTTGAGAACAAGGGTGCCGTGCAGGGCCGCCAGATGCTCGGACCTCTCGATCCCCTCTGAGAAAAACCTTGCCGAGGACACCGGTCTGCCTGAGAGAAGGGCGGTCTCAGCGATGTCGTAGAAGTACCACCAGGGGTACGATGGAGTGTTCCTGGTTATCTCGATGAGCTGTTCCGAAAGGGGAGCGGCGCTGCCGAAATCCTCCGTGGCGATGGACAGGATCAGTTTCTGATGGAGGAGATCCACCGTCATGTCGATATCGGGATCCTTCATGGATGCAAGAACCTCATCGGCTTTCTCCAGTTTCACCATTGCGAGGTCCGGCCTGCCTGTGCGGGACAGGCTGTCGGCGATCCTTATGAGGCAGTCCACAAGTTCGCGGTCACGGACCTCCGGCTCCAGAAGGTGAAGCTCGCCCAGCGCCTGCTCGTACTCGCCCACCATCCGGAGACAGTCCGCGGCCATTATCCTGCTGGAAAGGGCCCCGGAACTTCTGCCGAGTTCCTCCGCCAGGTCAGCGTACTGAAGCGCCAGCTCCCTTGCTTTCCTCCAGTTCCCTGCGCAGCGGTAGGCGTTGAGAAGATCGTATTTGAGATCAGCGAGCCTTCCGGCTGGAAGCTGCGGCTCAGTGAAGCTCCGGCTGAGGCGCTCCGCCTCCTCGAGGCACGCGACCGCCGCGGCGGGGAGACCCGAGCGGAGACACTGGCCGGCCCCTCTGCGGTAGACTTCCAGGGCCTCGAGGGTCCTGCCGCTCATGCTGAGATGATACCCAGCGTTCAGGTGGTCCCCCTGGGTCTTTCTCCTTCCGGCCACCATGAGGTGGTATTTCCTGATGGATGTGACCCCTGCACTTTTATATACCTCGTCCCTGAAGGCTTCGTTGGTAAAATAGAACGACATGGTGTCATCGGCGCCGGTCCTGAGGATTCCCTGCCTCGCCCCCTCGTCCATGGCACTCAGTATCTCCCCCTGTATACACCCGGACATTTCCGCCAGGAGATCGAGTTCCAGGGGCTCCTTCCTTGCCACTGAAGCCTGCTGCAGGAGCCGTCTTGTCTCCGGATTGAGGGATTTCATCTTCTTGGCGACTATGCCCCTTATCCGGTCGGGAACCGCGGATGGCGAAGAGAAGGGCAGAAGTCTCCTGTCCTCGACTTTCAGCAGGCCGGCGTTCAGCATCGTCCTTACGTATTCGCAGGCGAAGAGCGGGTTGCCTCCGGAGAACCTGTACACCATGTCGGCGAACTCCTCCACATCGCTTGCCACGCCCAGTCTGCCCTTGATGAGCTCCGCGGTCTGGAACGCCGACAGTTTCTCCAGCCTCACCTCCCTTGCGGAGGGGATCCCGCGGAGCAGTTCCAGGGCGCTGCATGATTCGGACAGATTATCCTCAGTGGCCGCGGCGCAAACGGAAAGACCGGATGCGACGCCGGTCTGCACAGCGTACCCGAGCATCGACAGGGTCTCCCTGTCCAGCCATTGAGTGTTGTCAACGACGAAAAGGAGAGGGGTCCATCCCTGAAGCAGCCGGGAGAAGGCATCAAGAAGCGCGAAACTGTCCATGATGCTGTCGGCGAGGTTCGATTCGCCGAAAACATCCGGCATCAGCCTGCCCAGCAGATTTGACCACATGCCCTGGAGCTTCACCTCGGGAAATTCGCTTACGTGCTTCCTTATCGCGGCTGCAAGGGCGGCCCATGGTATGCCGGTCAGTTCGGGCCGGCCCTCCATCCTGAGCACGCGCCTTCGACCTATCCTTTCGATGATCACTCCCAGGAACGAGGTCTTCCCCGCCCCCGTCTCGCCTGTTACCAGGAAAAGGGAGTTCCTCTCCGCATCATCCAGAAGATCGACGGCAAGATCTATCTCCCGGTTCCTGGCCATGAAGACGTCCTCGTGCCAGAACACGCTGCTTCCCTCGGGTGCGGCGATCCTCCAGGAAGCCCTTCCGGAAGCCTTTGCAGAGTACATGGCATTGTCCGACATGGATATCAGATCGCTTGCGACGGCAGCATGCTCGGGAAAGCAGGCTATGCCAATGCTGGCGGAGACCCCCCATACAGAACCCAGCTCGCTGTCCACGGAAGCTATGACCTTCTCGGCCACCAGTATGCTCTCGTCCCTCTCTCCGCCTGCCAGAATGATGACGAACTCGTCACCCCCGTACCTGGCCACGAGGTCGCGCCTTCGAAGGGAATCCGTAAGCAGCGACGCCAGCTTGCGGAGTATCCTGTCGCCCTCCTCATGGCCGGCGGAATCGTTCACCTGTTTGAAGTTGTCCAGGTCCAGGAATAGTACGGAGAAGGGCCCTCGGCTCTCGATGAGCCTGTCGAGTACCCTGCGGAGGAACCTGCGGTTGGGAAGGCCTGTCAGGTCATCTATGTAGGAAAGGGAGGTCACCCTGGGGATGCCGAACCTGTCAAGAATCTCCGGTGTTATCTCCATATGACCCCTCTCCCGGAAACATCGGTGTCCGAATTTGCCGTCCCTTTGATGTCTGACGAGAATACAGCACCCTCTCCCGCACTGTCAATCGGCTGGTTCCCCGCTGCAGTCCACCTCGAGGACCCAGATGTCCGTATCCCCCGCACCCCGGCTGGAAGTGTAGCCGGAAACCACGAACCCCCCCGATGGAAGGGGCTCTATATTCTCCGCTCCCTCGTTCCCGGGACCTCCGTGGGTCGCCGACCAGAGCAATTCCCCTTCGGGGGAAACACCCATGAGAAGGAGGTCGCTCCTTTTCGCGGGATCTGAGTCGGTGCTTCCGGCTACCACCATCCCCCGCGGACATGGGGCGGTGGAGAAGGCCATGTCGTCCTTCTCGCCTCCGAAGCTCCATTCTCCCGCCGGTTCCCCGTTCATGGTCATTCTGCCGATCCAGACATCGTAATCACCCATGGCGGTCTCAACGTAGCCTGCCAGCATGATGGTGCCGTCGTTCACCGCTGACATGTCCAGGGAGTAGCAGTTGCCCTCCGTGCTGTCGAAAGTCGCGAACCAGTCCGGATCTCCGCCGGGGCCCGCACTCATCAGGAAGGGAACGGAAAGCCCGGTCTCCTGTATCTCCACGTTACCACAGACCATCAGGTGCCCGTCATCCCTCTCAAAGACGGCTTCGGCCATTCCCGTTCCGTACCGGCCGTACTGCCTGCTCCAGAGTTCCTCCCCTTCCCCATCGATCTTCAGGAGGCTTATCACGGGGCCTTCACCGCTCAGGCTGTCGACGTAGCCGGCAATGATGAAGCTGCCTTCGGAGGTCATGGTCATATCGTAGGTCCAGTCGTCAAAATCAGTTCCGGGAGAACTCTCCCAGAGCACTTCACCGCCATCAGCCACCTTGAATATCCAGTTCTGCTGCCCCTCCTCCATCGTGGTGGTCACCCCGGCCAGCACGAAACAGCCGTCATCGGACTGAATGCCGGCCACCGCGAGGTCCGGCCAGGGACCCGAATAATAGTCACCCTCCCACAGGGTATTCCCCTCCGAGTCGGTCCTTACAAGCATGCAGTCCACTCCACCGGCCCCTTCGGAGGATACTATGGAGTACGAGACGTCGATGATGAATACGCCGCAGGTGAGCATTCCACCGTCCTCCGTGACCAGCGAGAAAAAAGCCTGTTCGGGCAGGTCGCTGCCGAACGTCCTGTCCCAGGATACGGCGCCCTGCGCTGAAAGGAGAAGTACCGCCGCCGATACTGCGATTTTCTTCATGGAACGA
>JAFGPK010000067.1 GCA_016936235.1 Candidatus Fermentibacteraceae bacterium
AGAGACCTCTTCACGTTCAATTTCATCTGAAGAAACCTCTTCAGATTCTATTTCGCCGAATGCGGCCTCCTCATGTTCTATTTCCCCAACCTCATCAGTCGCAGTTTCTTCCGCCTCAGGTTCAGGTTCCCTGGATGATGTGCCGAATATCTCGTCCAGGCTCACCATCTTTCTCCTGCGTTCCTTCACGGCCTCCTCGGAAGCGGCCTCCCTTTCCGCAGCTTCCGCCTCTTCCTGGTCGGCGAACGCGGCGGCAAGAGTGGAGGACGTGGAGACGCCGATGTTCTCGAGAAGCCTGGAGACGTCCGCCTCATCATCATCCGAAGAGGAACCCCCGGAGAGACCTATGTTCTTCAGAAGGGCATCGACGCTGTCATCGTCCTCGTCATCCTCGGATTCAGCGAAAATATCATCAGAGGGAACATCGGGATAGATCTGCATCCCCTCCCTGACGCTCTTCTGTTCCCCACTTCCCCCCTTCGGTACTTCTTCAGCCGCGGTTTCCTCCACATCCTCCTGTGATTTCGCATTGAACACGTCCGCCAGGTTGATACCTGTATCCTTGTCTCTGGAAGTGATCCGCTTGATCGCCACGGATGCGCCGTGATGTTTCGGGTCACTGTCAAGAACGACCTGGTAATTGTCCGCAGCGAGCTGGTATTCGCCAAGCTCCTCGAGGACCTGGGCAAGCCTGAAGTGGTTGCCGGGATTACCCTCGTCAAGAGTTATCAGTATCTCCAGCTGCTCCCTCGCCTCGGACCACAATTCCATCGTCATGCAGGTATCGGCCAGGAGACTCCTGGCCACGGGTCTCGTGCCTATCAGGGAAATAGCTTTCTGGAGCAGCTCGCGTGCCTGTTCCGGGGAGCTCTTGGAAAGGTAGTCTTCCGCGTCCTTGCAAAGGGTATTGTAAGTTTCGCCAGTGAATGTATCAGACATGTTTCCTCCCCAATTTAATGCTGAAATCGCTGGCATTACTGGCTTTTACGATCATCAGCAGCCACACAGGCCAAAAAACGGCTCCAACCGGCGAAGGGGGTGGCGGAGAGAGAGGGATTCGAACCCTCGAGAACGAATACACGCCCTACACGGTTTCCAACCGTGCTCCTTCGGCCAACTCGGACATCTCTCCGCATGAGATCAATACGCAACAGAAAGCGGCATCCCCTGTCCATGCAGATGAAGACATCGCACGCATGCCGATCTGTCCGCCAGTACCACAGCGTTCATTACCCGCTCGATCCGCCATGGAAGCCGGCATTTTCTCGCAGGCTAATTGATAGGCAATATATGAAAAAGTGTCAACTTGCGGAAATCTCGTTTTCTCAAGGCTCTGATACCTGTAGGACCGGATCGGGAAAGCCGCCTCGGACCTTTTTTCCCGAGCCGTTCAGGGTTCCCACCGGCTCCGGTAATCAGCTCAAGAACTCCCTGAGATCGATGCGGGGACACTCCCCGCATGCGGCACACGTCTCCGCTTCCCCTTCACCGCGCAGAGCCTAATGAGCAATCGCAGCAGCGGACAAGCGCGCACCCTCCCCGCTCGTGCAATTCAATTACCTTTCAGGAGCATGTTCCTGAAAAGATGGATGAACCTTGAGACCGGAAGCCCCATTACATTGAAATAACAGCCCTCTACGCTCTCGACGAGCATGCAGCCGTATCCCTGGATACCGTATGCGCCCGCCTTGTCCATAGGCTCGCCAGTTGAAATGTAGGCAAGTATCTCTTCGGTACTCAGATTTCTGAACCTGACCCTGGTTTCCTCATGGAAGCAGATGTCAAGGTGTTTCTCGGGCCATCTGACCGATACGCCGCCGAATACCGAGTGCCACCGGCCGGAAAGGCCGGACAGCATCTGAAATGCGTGGTCCTCATCCTGGGGTTTGCCGAGAAGCCGTCCCTCCATCGCCACCATGGTGTCCGCTCCCAGGACGGGCCTTCCCTCCGCCCGGTCAAGCACGTCCTCCGCCTTGCGCCGCGCCCAGTAGCGCACGACTTCGGGGGGCGTTCCTTCCCTGAACGTCTCCTCCACATTCCCCGGCAGCTGGATGAAAGGAATCCCGGCCATCTCGAGTATCGTTCTCCTCCTGGGGGACCTGCTGGCCAGGACCATGGGAACGTCTGCGGGATACCACCACATCACCTACTGCGCCCTCTCCGAGGGGGAGTCGATCATTATCGTGACCGGCCCGTCGTTGACCAGGCTGACATCCATCATGGCGCCGAAGACTCCCGACTGGACATCAAGCCCTGACCCTGAGAGCATTCTCACGAAGAGACCGTACATGGTTCGGGCTTCTGCGGGATCGGCTGCGGCGATGAAGCTGGGCCGCCTGCCTTTTCTCGTGTCAGCATGCAGGGTGAACTGGCTCACCACCAGTATCCCCCCCCGGATATCGCTTACGGAAAGGTTCATGTTCTCCTGCGGATCCGAGAATATCCTCAGTCCGAGGATCTTGTTCGTCATCCATTCGAGGTCCTTTTTGCTGTCTGACCTGCCGAATCCGGTCAGCACAAGGAGTCCCCTGCCTATTTTCCCCCTTACCTCGCCGCCGGAAGACACCGATGCTTCGGATACTCTCTGGACAAGTGCTTTCAAACCGTATCAGCCTCTGAAGGGAGTTCGAGTTCCTCATGAATGGACCCGGGTATTCCTGCGGCCAGCGCCACTGCAGTCCCGGCGATGCTCCCCAGGGCAACCGGTAGGCCGGCCAGCTGAAGGTACCTGCCCAGTCTGAGCAATCGGCTCGAGCTTCTTCTGTAGGCGGCCGCGCGAAGGCAGCAGCCGGCAGTGAACAGCGACAGGCCCGTCCAGCGAAGGATCCAGGGAGGACCCCATTTCGTGATCTCCAGCAGGAACCCGTCAACCGCGCTGATAAGCAGAACTGCATAGAACAACATGTAGGGAAGACCGGCGGACCCGCTCCTGTGCCTGGACTCCCATGCGCTCCACAGGAGATAGACCAGGACCGTCGCTCCGCTCACCTGGAAATCGGGTGCATGCCATGGAAGGCCCTGAAGGTCCACTACCCCCAGGACCCAGAGCAATCCTATCAGAACCAGAACCACCATGGATCTGAAGATCATTGTACGATCCCGTCCTCCCTGCCGTTCTCATCTTAATGTGCCGGTGGATCAGAATACGGGCCGTGACCGGTGTCCCGCCCTATCTCACGAGGGAGCACTTCATCAGCCGGACCGTATCGCCGTATCTCAGGGAGATAATATATACGCCGGAGGCGACGGCGCTGCCATCGCTGCATGTTCCGTCCCAGTAGAAGGCCTCCCCGGGAAGGGGGGCCCTGTAGGATCCGGGACCCACGTCTTCCCTGACGGATCGGTACACAAGCTGGCCTGTTATCTCGAAGACCGAAAGCTGGACCGCCACGGGACCTTCCGTCAGGTCGAAACCGACGTATACCCCTTCGGTGGACGGGTTAGGAAATACCGTGGGGGAAGCGCCGCCCGGCTCCTGATCCACGAAAACCACGATATCGACGCCCTGATCTCCCAGTACGCCCGTAACCGGTATCACCGAGCCTTCACCGCCTCCATGGGATACGGTGAAAGGCCCCGTCTGTCCCGGACAGAAAGCGAACCAGCCGCTGGAGTTGGTTTCCGTCTGAAAAACGGAATCACCCATTATCACGGTTATCGGGTAGTCCGGAAGCGGCTCGCATGTGGAGCTGAACCTCACGACCCCTGTAAGCGAACGGTACTTCAGAGCCGCATAGGCGTCTATAATACCGTACCCCATATCGTTGTCGGGAGCACCGCTCTGAGATGCGGTCAGCCTGAGGATATCCATTATCTCCACCATGTCCCATTCGGGATGCGCCCCCCTGAGCGCCGCCGCCGCTGACGCCACCAGGGGAGAGGAGAAGGAGGTGCCGTCACTCTGGTAATACCCTGAGGCACCCTGATACGATGCCAGGGTCACGCCCTGTCCCAGGGCGCAGCAGTCGGGCTTGGTCCTGCCGTCGAAAGTGGGCCCCCTGGATGAGAATTCCGCAACCGCGCCTTCAATGTCCACGGCTCCCGCCGCGAAAACGGAATCACCGTCGGAGGGAGCCATCAGGGTTCCCTCTCCGGGTCCGGCATTGCCAATGGAGTTGAATACGACCATTCCCCTTGAAGCGGCAGCGTCCGCTGCTATGGTGGTCACCGCGGTGTTGCCGTCAAGGTCCTCGTAGGAGTACCAGTCTATGTAAGCAAGCGAGCTGTTCACGAGCTGCCCCCCCCGGGACTCTATCCACTCCAGGCCGGCGACCCAGTAGTCCTCCTCCGCCTGGTACTCGTCGCTGATGTCCTCGGTCTTCGCGAGTATGAAAGATGCTTCAGGGGCGCCGCCGACGAACTCGCCCGTCTTGTATCCACCTATGACGGAAAGCACTGCCGTGCCGTGGTTGGACTGACCCGGGGGGTCCTCCGGCTGCTGGGACGGATCGGGATCATCGTCGACGAAATCGTACATCGCAATCACCTCAATACCGGCGAATACCTCGTGCACGAGGTTGAATCCCGAATCGAGGACCCCGATTACCACTCCCTGGCCGAGCCAGCCCCGCTGATGGAGCTTATCGAGACCTATCTGCCCCAGCTGCAGATCGGTCAATCCCGCAAACCGGCCGGTGCAGGGCGCCAGTTCCGGCATCCGGAACGCGCTGGCAGCAACAGGCCTTACTCCGCTGACGAAAGGAAGGGCCAGCAGATGATGGACATCCCCGGCAGAGACGCGTACGCTCACTGCGTTCAGATACCTGGAAGCGGTCCTGATTCCTTCACAGCAAGGGGTCTCCGCCACGAGCCGCACATAATCGCGCCATGGTTCGAGATCAAGCTCGTCAGCCTGCAGAAGGCCTATGGAAACCCTTCTGTCCCAGGAAGGCGACTCCATCAGCTCCAATGTCCGCCGGGAGAGCCTTTCCTGGACGCCGGGGCCTCGATCGGCAAAGAATACCCACCAGGCTTCATTATCGCTTCCGAAGGAGATGGAAACGCAAAGCAGAACGAACAGAATGGAGGCTGTGTGTCTCACCGATGGTTCAGACGATTATCAGGTTTCCGACTGGTCCCACCACTGCCAGATGTACCACTCTCCTGTGGAGTCCTGCCGGCAGATGAACAGCGCGTCGCCGGAAGCCCTGAAGCCCTGCGACTGTGCTTCGTCCGTATATACCTTCAGATCGAAAGTACGTGTGAGCTGAAGGGACTGGCCCGTGGAATCCCCCGTCCATGGGCTCTGGGAGGTCCCGGAAAGAGTGAGTTCGATGGCGAACAGGTTGTTGAACATCGCCTCATGGAACGCCTCTTCCAGGTCAAGACCCCAGTACTCGTCTATGATGCCGTCGCCGTCGTAATCGTCCCAGTCCACTTCCAGCAGATGGAACTCGAAATCGTCGCGGAAGCAGTCCAGGTAGTGGCCGATGTCCATGCTTACATAGGCGTACTCAAGGTTCTCCAGGGCTTTGTACGCGCTGTCCACCGGATTGTGGTACTGGTTCGTCCCTCCCGTCTCCGTATTCGGTGAAAAGGGATTCCAGCAGCCCGATATCACGAGGAGAGTGGCTGGAATGGTGAGCAGCAGCGCCTTGAACCCGGGATTCTTCGTTCTCATGTCACCGTGTTTTCCGTTCATAATGGGGTGCACCTCCGATCGTATGGCTATAACACCACACTTGGAAAATTGTTCCAGACCTGCGCCAAGTCAATGAGCCCGGGGTCTGTTGACGAATGGCGGTGTCTGCTTCATTGTTTGATTCAGGAGGTATCAGTGGTTAATGTTGTAATGAGCTTGTTAATCTCGCTCTCAGCACAGACTGCCACCGTGGATGAAGCCATAGAGCTTTATCTGACAGGTGATATGAACGGGAGCATTTCCTCCCTGGAGTCTCTCCTTGACCGCGGGGAACTGACGCTTGACGAGGAGATAAGGGTGTATCACCGGCTGGGTGCCGCCTACTTCGGCATCGGCCAGAGGGACATGACCGAATCGTCATTCTACAGCCTTCTGCTCCTGGACCCGTACTACGACCTGGGTCCCTGGGAAAATCCCCAGCTCAGGGAGATATTGAGCACGGTGAGGCAGGAGAGCATGGCAACGGTCCTCATCGAGGGTGAACCACAGGGCGCCCTGGTCTTCATGGCAGGCCAGTACCTGGGCTCCACGCCATACACCCATGACAACCTCATAGGAGGCCGCACCTATACCTTCACCATGGTGGCCGAGGGCTACCGGACGACTGTGCAGTCGTGCAGCACCACCCCCGGACAGCTCCACACAATGATGTACCAGATGGACCCGCTGGGTGTCTCCTCCGGGGTGGCCTACGCCGACACCGCGGCATCTTCCGGTTCCTCCGGACAGGGTACGGCAGGCCAGGGAGGGATCGAAGTCGCCTCCGGTGGTTCTCCCGCCGGAAGCAGCGTCCTCCCCGACACTGCAGCATCAGGGATTTCAGGGAGCTCCGGGAACCTCGGCATCGAGCAGCTCAACGCTATCCTTCACGGAGGCGGAGAAATGGCAGCGCTGGGAGATGTGGGGCCGCTGAACACGAATCCTTCAGGTCAGGAAGCAGCGGGATCGGGTCAGGGGCTTTCACGGGACCCCACCATATTCCAGAATACTGGAGGCACAATAGAAACGGTGTCGGAGAACACCGCCAGAATGGTCTTCTCGGACGTGAACCTGGAGAACGACATGGTGCTCCAGACCGATCCGGGTTCCGCGTACAGCTCCAGGACATCAAACGAGGTCAGGGAAGTCCTTGCTTCCAAGGAGAGCGCCGTCACTTTCATATACAACAAGCATCTCAGGCTGGACCCTCTCCTTTCGGGCACAGTCGTCATAGAGATGCTCATCGAGCCCAGCGGCAGGGTCTCGAACGTAACGATACTCGATTCCAACACCATGAACCCGGCCTTCGATCTGGAACTTGCCTCCACGGTTGAAACCTGGAGGTTCGGAGCGGTGGATGAGGACGAGGGGCCGCTTCCCGTCACTTATCCCTTCTCCTTCTCGAGATGATCCACAGCGACCGGGAGGCATACCCCATCAGAATCGGAAGCACGGAATGAGCGAAAAAAGAGTACTGGAGATCCTCAGGTCCTGCGACGCTCTCCTCGAGGGACATTTCAGGTACACATCGGGACGTCACGGGAAGCAGTATTTCGAGAAGATACGCATAGTCCGGGAACCGCGGTTCGTCGACGAACTGGGCAGGATGATGGCTGTGACGATGGACGATATACGGAACGAAATAGACCTCGTCTGCGCTCCCGCCTACGGAGCCGTCGTCTTCGGGTTCGCCACCGCTCTCCACATGGGAAAGAGCTTCGCTTTCCTCCAGCGCGACAGCAAGACGGCAATGACATTGAGGGCCGGTTTCCGCGACCTGGTCAGGGGAAGCAGGGTCCTGCTCGTTGAGGACGTCTGCACCACCGGTGGCAGCATAGTGGAATCCATCGAAGCTCTTCGTGCCGCGGGTGCGGATGTCGTCCAGGTTGGCCTGATAGTGGACAGGACGGGGGGAAATCTCGAGCTTGAGGTGCCCTACAGATCACTGCTCACTGTGGAGGCGGTCAGCTGGAACGAGGAGGAATGCCCGCTTTGCATGGATGAGGTGCCCATTACCGTTCCAGGCTCCTCTGGAAAGGGCTGATCAGTCCGGTCACTTGCAGGACATCACCCGGTTTCTCCCGGCATCCTTCGCCCTGAAGAGCGCTGAATCCGCCGCTGCGACCATTGAGGACGGGTGCTTTTCCGAGAGTTCGGCGGTGCAGCAGCCCACACTGCAGGTCATCTTCAGGTTCGGCAACTCACCTTCCACCTGCAGTTTCTCCGTACTTTCTCTTATGCGCTCCCCTATGGACACCGATTCCTTCTCAGTTGTCCTGGGAAGGACAACCAGGAACTCCTCCCCGCCGTAGCGGCCTATTCTGTCAAAGGACCTGCAGTTTCTGCACAGGAGGTTCGAGAAGGTCACAAGAGCCCTGTCGCCCGTCTGGTGGCCGAATGTGTCATTCACCAGCTTGAAGCGGTCAAGATCTATCATGAGTATGCTGGTGGAGCTTCCGTCCCGGCTGGCCCTGTCCAGCTCCATGCTCAGCTCCTTGAGTATGGCGGAGTGGTTGAGGAGCCCTGTGAGGCTGTCGGTACGGACGAGGAACTTCAGACGGTTGTTAAGGTCGATGAGCTTCTTCTCAAGCTGTGCGGTCCGGACACCGACGGATATCCGGGCTTTCATCTCCACCGGGTCCGTGCCCCTTGATACGTAATCGTCCGCCCCGGCCCTCAGGGCACGGCTGATATCCTCTGATGCGCCACTGGCGCTGTTCATGATTATGTAGCACACATGCTCGTCTTCGCTGTCCTGCCTGCGTATCTCACGACAGATCTCGATACTGTCCATTCCGGGCATGATCCAGTCGAGAAGCACCACGGAGCATTCACTGAGCCTTACCTTCTCGAGCACATCCTCGCTGCCGGTGACCGTGACCGGTTCCAGACCGAGGTCATTAACGATCTCGATCAGAAGGTTCCTTCTCGCTGCGTCTTCATCGGCTATTATTATTTTCATGAAACTGCCAATCAGTAATTTCCGTAGCAATATTACCCCGCATCCCGCCGATAACAAGACCGCCGCGGCTGCAGCCTCCATGGATGGTGTTATTCCCGGACAGCCGGTATCCGGCGGGTTTCAGGGTTTCTGGTTGAAGAAAACGGCAAGCTGCCTGTAGAGTTCCGGTGCCCTTGATCTCATCTGCTCCGGCTTCTCGAAGAAAGCTTCCACAGCGCAGGCGAAGAATTCCGCAGGGTTGGTCCCGGCGTACTGCCGAAGCATGGACCTGCCCTTGTGAACCTTTTCGAACTCCTTCTGCATCACCTGCACCCATGGCCTGTAAGCCCCCAGAGAAAGCTCGTCCGGGATGCCGTCGGGGTGGTAGCCGTCAAGGACGTGCGCGAACTCGTGATATCCTACATTGTAGCCGTCGTTATCGTGCTGGAAACCCCTCAGCAGATGCGGGAGGGAGAGTATGACGTTGCCCGAGGAATGAACCAGCCCCGCGGCTGCGGTTTCGCTTCCCTGGAGGTCGGTGGAATAGGAGCCGTCCGTCCTGAAACCTCCGGGGTAGACCAGTATCTCACCGAAGTCCCTGAACTCCCACTCCGGTCTCCTGAAGACCAGGCGAACGGCAGTGGCTGCCACGAGGAGTGCCACCTTCCTGGTTATCTCGACGTCGTCCACGCCCGATATCCTGTGTTCCGCAAGAAAAACGGCGATGTCCGTCTCGTAACTTTTCCTGTCCTGTACTGACAGGGAACCGTAGAAGGACACGTTCCGCTCCAGTATCCCCCTGTCCTCATCGGTCAGAGGGTTCTCCGATATCCTGCGGCGCTTTCTGTACCTGGCGCTGTAAATACCGAGATAGTAGACGGCTCCTGCGGAAAAGACAACGGGGACCATGAAAAGCGCCCTGCCGGCAGCTATGAAAGGCAGGCTGAAAAAAAGGCAGGCCAGGAAAGTCACTCCCAGCCTTGCCTTCATCTTCCCGACGGGATAGACCTCCATTGGGATCAGACCTCTTTTATGAAATGCCGCTCCACCTGGATGCGCTTGAGTTCCCTGATGAAGATATCCCTGTCCACCTGCTCGCTCTCCAGCTCCTCCCGGGCCTCCTCAAGACGGTGCTCCTCCAGTCTGAAAGCTCTCCAGGCCTTGCTGTAGCTTTCCTTGAGAACCGTAAGCTCTTCGGGAGTGAGCTTCTTGTCCTCCGCCTCCTCGGCTGCTATCCTGGCCTTCTCGAAGGCTTTCCTCGCCTCGTCGGCCAGTCTGGACTCCTCCTTGACCTCCTCGGCGAACTCCCTGATCTCCTCCTGGCTGAAGCTCATCTCCTCCTTGATGCTCTCCTCGAGCTCATCAAGAAGAGGCGAAAGGAAATCCTTTATATCCTCTATGAAATCCCGATACCTTGCCACTGTCCTCTTCAGCTTCTTCTCCTTGCGGAGATTGTGCATGGAGTTGAGCCTCTCCTGCCACTCATTAAGCTGGCGTAAGCTCTCGACAAGGTCCTTGCGTATGGCATTCTTGAAATGTATTTCCATCTTGAGCTTTCGCTCCACCGCGGTATGCTGGTCCATTGAAACGCTCCCCTTTGATCGATTCGGATAAATATCACTCACTTATGCGCAGTCTCGATAAATTGCTCCAAAAAGGGTTTCTGTCAAGGCTGGGGGTCCGGTTCTAGAAGAACAGCCCGAATCCGATGCATGGACCCTGTATGACTTCTCCGCTGCTGTTCCTCAGGAGGATGTACCCTGCCCCAACCTCCATGGGCGGGTTCATCCAGACTGCCATGAGCCGGCCTCTGTGCAGCGGAAGGCTCCTCACCCAGGACAGGCGGTAATCGATCTCAACGGCGAACCCCGGCATCAGCTGGATGCAACCGGCAAGACCCGCTCCGCCACCTGCAAGAGTCTCCCTGCCATCCTCCCACGGGAAGACCATGTGGCCTCCCACCATGAGCTGCAGAGGGGAATCGAATACCAGCTGTGACATCAGACCCGCGTAGAGAAGCGAGAAACCGGGTTCGTCATCGGGCTCTGATCGGTGGTAGGTGGTTTCAAGCACCCACGGGCTGGGAGTCCTGAACATCAACGAACCGGAGTATCCGATGCCGTTCCCGAAGTACCACGGACAGAACCTCATATCAAGCGCAGCAGCATTTCCGCCGGAACCCAGGATGACCCTGCTGCCTCCGTCCCCAACGGGGTTCGACCGGTAGCTTACCCTGACGGCAGCGACTATCCTGATGATGTCGCTGAAATCGCTGCATCCGGGGACTGAACAGCTCCCGCCCTCATCGGACCGGTAGTAGGCATCTAGGAAGGACTGCCCCGTTCCCTCCCCTTCGTCTTCCTCCCTCTTCTTCTCCTCTTCATCTTCGCCGGAAGCATCTTCCGAACCTGCTTCTTCACTATCCGGCTCGTCCTCATCAGTCTCCCCGCCTGCAGACCGGTGCTCAGGAGGAGGGTCATCTTCACTCTCCATGCTGTCCCCTGTCCCGCCGGGGATCGTTTCGATGCCTGCGCACGGCACCGAACCCGGCAGCATCAAAAGAAAAACGGGCAGGATGCAGAAAAGCCTCGGGATCATTCCGGCCTGTCCCCGTCAGCGTATGATCCGGCATCTCTCTCTAGAGCGGCGTAGCTGAATCGTATCCCCTGACCGGGATCGAAACCGAGGAGTGCAGCCGCGTTCAGGACACCATCCTCCGAGGATGCCTCTATCTCCACGAAATCACCGAACCAGAGACTGTCCAGGCAGACCGTGGCTTCACCCAGGGTGCATTCCCTCCGGACCTTGCGGTACCTGTACACGACGCCGTACCCGAGCAGCCCGAAGAGTTCCAGAGCCTTTTCCTGAGGGCAGTCCATCACGGCCTCCACTTCATTCCTCACCTTCAGGGCTGTCGCGGGCAGGGGTTTCTTGATGGTCACCAGAGTTCCGGTCCCCCTGTTGCGAAGTCTGAACAGCACGTCCATCCTTCCCAGCGGGCCCCCCATCTGATCGAGCACCAGGTTGTTCTCCTCCACTGCCTCGCCTGGCTCGACACCCAGTTCCGACAGTTTCCTCTCCACATCACCGAAGTCCGCGACCCTGAATTTCAGTTCCATTTCAAGCAAAGCGCCACCCCCGGTCATGAGTTCCACTGATTGACCAAAGTACTATGATAACTTAAATTCCACCGTTGCGGAGGACTAGTCTAATCGGTAAGGCAGCGGATTTGAAATCCGCCGGGTTTACACCCTTCGGGGTTCGAGTCCCCGGTCCTCCGCCAGCTGCCCGACATGCACTCAACGATGGCGGATTTCGGATCCGGCTGCTCCGGAGCAAAAAAAAGGAGCCTCTCGCGAGGCTCCTTTCAAACTCAATGACCGGAAGCTCTAGAACATGCCTCCGCTTGTAACGACCCACTTGCCGTCCTCGAGCATGAGCTCGACCTCGTCCTCATCGGTCTCACCCATGAATGTGACTTCGATGGAAACGACGGCAGTCTCACCGTCGATCTCGGAACCAAGGACCTTGACGTCCATATCACCGAGCATCGCGAACATGGCCTGGGCCATTTCCTTTTCCTCATCGGTCATGTTCTCGATGTCACCGCGCTCACTGGCGGGGAGATACTGGGCCATGGCGTCGAGGTCGCCGTCCTTCATGGCAGAGAACATACCGTTCACTGCATCCTCGGGAGTACTGGCGCCGCCGCCCCCTCCACCGCAGGCCATTACCGCAAGTCCGGCTATACTAAGAACAGCGAGAATCTTACGCATCTCTTTACCTCCACTTATTTAAGTATCAGAAGTAAGACGTCTCCGTGAGAATGGAGAGCGACACCCCTGAAGACCTGACACGAACATCAAATACTACCAATTACACTGCTGCGGCGTCAACAGCAGGGCGGAGTTCAGAAAAGCTGGTCGAGGAGGGATGAGCCTGTGACCTTCCACGAGGAACTCTCCCAGATGAACTGAAAAGTGACAGAGTAGCCCGAGAGCCAGGTCATCACCACCTCAGCGTTCCTCCCGTACATGGAAACCTTCTCAGAGATCACTTCCTCAAGGGAAGGCAGCTGCACGGAACGGAGGAGCACCGACACGAAATCCTCCGTGGTCATCCATTCAAGGTCCCAGGTGGTCAGGCCGCTTCCGGTGCGCTGCAGCATTGTCTCAGCAAGTCCGGGGTCTTCCGCGGCGATATCCTGCAGCTGGCGGTAGGCGGATTCCACCTGTCCCCTGACGCTTTCGGATAGAAGCTCCAGGAAGGAATCACCGTGACCGTACTCCACTGCGTAGAGCAGGTCGCGGGCTGAGTCCACAGGATCGGCGAGCAGCGCGGGAGCCATAAGAAGCAGAGCCGGAAACAGGATCAGGGAAGTCCGCAGAATACCCATGTTCCACCTTTCCTCGAAATGTTCACCGACAGCCGGTCTTGACCCTTGACGCCAATTACGTGCTCTCCCTCATCCAGAGTGCCCTGCCAGATGAATCCTTCAGTTCCCCTGACTGTCACTTGACCGTCTCCCGGAAGCAGTAGGACCAGGGTCTCTCCCTCGATACACGCCCTGAATCCACGGGCATCCCCCAGCAGCGCATTGCTGCCGAAGCATGAACCTCTCCTCAGTGCGTCCAGCAGAAGGCTCTCCGTCTTCACAGGGTCCCGGGGCAGTTCTTCCTCCAGTAATATATGAGTGACGAGCCTTCTGAATAGCATGGAGTAGGGAAACACCACCGGTCCGGCCCTTCCCGGGCCGAATTTGAGGGCGTGGGCGTCCGGCCCTGCTATGGCGCAACCTCCCACTCTTCTCCAGAACTCTATCGCCTCAGGGTCGGGATGTTCCACGTTCCGGTCGGGGTGTCTGACCTTTGAAAGGGCATTGAAGGGAGATATACCCTTCTTCCAAAGTGACATGTAGTTCCAGACCTCCACTCCGCCAAGCCCCTCTATGGAAGCCTTCCAGGAATAGCTCCTGGTCCTGGGCAGCCTGCCCGGCGCCTCCGTGGGATGGGCGGCTATGGCTATACCGCCGGCTCTGTTCACGAATTCTATCTGTTCCGAAGTGACGTTCGTCGGAGGCAGCGTGTCTATACCGTAGGCGAGCATGTGGCTGTTCTCGTTCCTGTCCTCAAGCTCCGTCCCCGCCAGGACGAAAAGGGAGGAATGCCAGCCGCCGTAACCCATGTCCCTTGCCCAGAGCGTCCTGTGGTCGTTGATCCCCAGGATATCCGCCCCGGCGTCCAGAGCTGCTTCGATCACTGAATCCATGGTGCCGGTACCGTCGGATGCTCTGGTATGCACATGCAGGACGGCCCTCTTCTCCACTGCGGCATTCAGCTTCATGTTGCAGGTTCCAAACTGTTCATTGTGGACAGGATACTCAGCCGTCAGTCCGTTTCAGGAGACAACGATACTCCGGAAAGCCGCGAAAGGCCAGTGACGCATCATGTATCGATGTCCCGCACTGTAACCAAATCCTTCTGCAGCGGTTGCGGAAATGCACCGGCAACAGGATATTTTCGCCTGACATGATCCGGGGGAGTGCGTGATTCGAGCAGCCTGGTCCGCGAGAAGGAGAACATGTTAAGATCGGTCTCCGCGGTCACAGGTTCTATCCTGATAATCGCCTACATCGCGTATGCCTTCTCCGGCATCAGGACGGAGGGTCCCGGCGACAAGATCATCCAGCTCCTGGTCCTGGTGCCTGCAGTCGTCTGCATTTCCTGGGCTCTATCCGGACGTATCATGAGGAACCTGGCCGCCGCAGCGCTGCGCCGGCTGGACGGCTGGAGGACAGTGCCTTTTCTTGTAACCCTCTCGCTGGTCCTGTTCCTTTTCACCCTATGGATGGCGTACTTCCCTCTTGAGGGCACCGCAAAGGGCGGTGACGAGTCGGCCACTCTTTTCCAGGCAAGGATATTCGCCAGGGGAGAACTGGCGGCACCGGCACCGCCGGTGCCGGACCCGGAAGTCTATTTCTCCTCCAGACACCTCGTGATCCATGACGGCAGGTGGTTCGGCCAGTATACACCGACTCATTCCTTACTTCTGGCCCCCTTCGTCAGGGTCGGGCTCTCCCCCCTTCTGGGGCCCGTTGAGGGAGTTTTATCACTGATCGGCATATTCCTTCTGGTCAGGATCTGGAAGGGAGAGCGTTCGGCCAGGCTGGTTTCGCTTCTTCTGTTGCTGTCACTGACCTGCCCACGGATATCCGGTTACCTTCTTCATCTCTATCAGGTGGTCTATATGGATATAACCGGTATGTCGACTCCGTCTATGTCAAGATGAACCGCGTCTGATATTGCCTCATGAAATTCAACCGGAGATTCCAGCACTATGTCAACTTCCTGTAGTTCGCCGTCTTTGTAGAAGTTGAAGGCTTTCATATGATTCTCTTCCATCCACCGGGAGCCTGTTTCCCGGCGGGCAAGCCCGGCAGGATCAACAGGCTGCTCTGCCCGGAAGCCAAGAAAGGTAATTACAACGAGGCTTCAAAAGGGGATTTTTCAAAAGTAAGGCTGGTTAATGTCGGCAGCGCCGGGCAGCCAAGGGACAGGGATCCCAGAGCAGCATACCTTCTCATTGATACTGAAACCAGAACCTGGGAACACTTCAGAGTGGAATACAGCGTAGATGACGCCGCTGTAAGAATAAGGGAAGCAGCATTGCCATCCATTCTATGGGAGAGGCTTTACAACGGCTTCTGACAGCGTAAAGTTGATTCGCAGAAGCAAAAGGAATTTAGTGAATCGTACATCAGCCTGATCCTGATGCTGTCCACCTCAAATGTCTGATCAAATGCTCTTATCCTGAACCGGGTCCGAGTTCCGAAATGAATACATATAAAATACTTGTGAATCCAGTCCCGGACTTAGTAGTGCCAATCCGAGCTCCGGGAGTTAATGCTGAATCCCGGGAAAGTCCAAAAGAGATTCCCCCGGGGTTGTATCTGCTTGCGGAAGTGCGATTAGATTGCGGCCTTGATGGCACCCCAGGTCGTCTGCTCCAGTGCCAGGCAGGAAAAGCTTACCGAATTGATGCCTGCGGCCTCATTCATATCAACGCTACCGCAACCGGGTGCCACCGTGTTCGTCTCGTAGTAGCGCAGCTCGTGTGCCCCGGCAGGAATTGAAGTGAAGTCGAAAACTTCCAGGATGGGACCAAAGCCGCTGGCCTCGGTGATTATGAAGGTACCGACGGCGGTTCCGTCGATCCGGAACTCAATATCGCAATGTCCTCCGCTTACGAGGCTATTACGAGTCAGGCTGAGGGATATTTCGGCATGGTCGATCGTCTCAGTCGTGACATAGATGCCATAGACAGTATCGCCAGTATTCCACCAGTACGGATAGTAAGTCATGGTCCAGGTATCGGCGGATGTGGGGAAATCGAAGACATCACCGCGGCAGGGCTCGAGCGGAGCGGTCTCATGGTCTGAGAGGGTTTCTCCCGGAAGCACGCAGTCGTTATCGTTCGAATTCTCCAGTGCGAATGTCGCACCGGCTGTGCCAAGTACAAGAAACACAAGCAGAAGGAGAGTATTCCTGAACATCGTACCACCTCCAAATCTATGAGCTATCATTCGTAAAACAACCTTTTAATTATATCATCCATGTTCTGATTATGTCAATCGAATAAAGGATAGTCAGTTCACATCACCGATATAGATAAAACCGTCATATACTAAACAGGAAACTGGTTTCTTCCAGCTTCAATACATTGATTACGAATAGAACGATAGTCTACTGAATCCCTGCATTCTTCTTCCATGTAGGTTCGGGGAGAGCTTTCCGCGGATCGGGCATCCGTCCGAATTCCCGGTCGTACAGTTTCCTGTGGTACTGCAGCATCAGCTTATGTTCGATTACACAGGCTACTTTGCCTTTCTCGACTCCCGCCCATTCATTCTTCAGCCTTCTGGCTATCATGGCTTCCAGCTCCGGATCGGAGTATCGGGACGAGCCTTTCCGGATCTCTGCGAGAACCTCGTCGCAGATTAAGATGTGCTTTTGCGCCCATACAATCACGGCGTTCCCGTTCCGAGCGAGGGTATCGCGGATAACCTGTTCGAGCTCTGGTCTGAGTTAGCCCTGTAAGATCTCGAGTTGTTTCAGGGCTTTCCAATTCGCACTAGGAAAGTGGATTTTGCATCCTTCGCAATCATCTCCGTGATCTTGCTAATCAACCCGAATACCCTCCTGTTATTACCAATTAGCATATACTCATTCAAGTGCACAGAGATGTCCCATCCTGGTGCCGGGTCTGAAAATGGGACATTTTCACTCGATTGAGAAGAGGGATACTCCATCACTGCAACAACGGGGGATCGATCCAACCGGAGCACTCTTGCTGTTCGCAGCCTGTGCTTTGCCATGATGCTCGCAGGCTGCAGCGGGGACGAGCGCTACCTGCCGCTTCCTGATATTCAGTACCGGCTCGTGGTCACTGATTCCATCGGTGTGGAACTGGGTGAGGAGGAGCACATGTTCGCCTGGCCCACAGATCCCACTTATTCCCCTGATGGCAGGATCTTTGTAGTCGACAGACTGAAGCATGCGGTGTTCGTGCACACTACTGATGGTGATTATCTGACAACCTTGGGCAGGGAGGGAGAGGGACCGGGGGAATTCCATATGCCTTCCGCCGTGGAAGTCTATCCGGACGGAAGTCTTCTTATCTGCGACGATGATTGCATCAGTTCCTTCGACAGCAGCTTTGCATTCGTAGATCAGATGATCTGGGATGGTTACTCCATGCCCTGGTTGGAGGAAACCCTCGATGATGGAACTCTCTTCCGCCATCAGACTCTGCTAATTCCGTCCTAGGATGGTATCAGTTATGAGAACGTGCTTGGAAGATGGGGGTCGGGGGATAAGGAACCGGCTGTGGTATTTCTTACGTTTGAGAACGATTGGGATCTCAACAGTCCCGGGACGATCGACTACACCGATGACAGGGACGCTGCGCTCAATTACTGTGCTTCCGGTAACGGCAGGGTCTTCTACTCAAGATCGGCCATCGATGACTTCGTAATACACTGCTGTGAACCGGACGGATCGGAGTTCCTCCTGATCGAGGAAGAGATGCCGCACAGGGTCAGAAAGACCGATGATGAACTGGAACTGGAAATGAACTCTACCAGAAGCTGGTTCAACGCCATGGGTTCGCGTGCCGGAAGGTCGGCAGATGATTTCGAGATCATTCTGGATCCATACAGGAGAACCATCATGGGTATGTTCATCGATGGTGAGGAGAGACTGTGGGTAAGACTGGGGAAATATCCGGGGATCGTTTTCCGTGTCTACGATATGGCAGGCAATATCCTGTTCCACGCGATGGTCGAATATCGGGGTGATCAGCTTGATCTGAACAACTGGGATATCAACGGCGATCGGTACGGTTTCCTGGCTGTGAATAATTCCATGGAATACTGTCAGAGGGTCTACATGCTGGAGCTGGTGGAAGCGGAATGAAACGATCATGTCCCATTCCGGTGCCGGGTCTGGGAGTGGGACATTTCCTTGGAATTCTTCTGACACTCCCTATACGGCCGGACAGGACCTTACAGGGGTGCTGGTCTATCGCGCAGTGGGCAGTTCTTCTGAAGAAGGTCTGGAACATCGATGCCTTGAAGTGTCCTAAGTGCTGTGGACAAATGAAAGTTATCTCCTTCATTTAGCAGCCCTCTGTCATCAAGCGGATTCTTAAGCACCTTGATCTCTGGGAAGACGGCTCATCCTGAAGGATGAGCTTGGCAGTTTCAGTAGAAACTGCACAACGCTTCCTCATCCCTTGGAACTAGTCTGCGAACCTATCGTAGAATATGTTCCTTGGAGGGACGATGTCCCGGAGATAGAGGTTGGGTGAATGGGCTTCTGATCTTATGGGGCAGGTATATCTCCGAGGCATAGTTTTATATTGGTTTAGAGTTTCATCCCTGCTTGACCGGCAGGTTTCGCTTCAATATTCTGCAATCATGCATCGAGATCGGTGATAACGGGTGAAAACGCGGGTCATTTAGCATGGTCGCGGAGCAGTTCACGGAAGGGGTGAATCCAGTTTCCTATTGTTCGGCTGAGAAACATCGAACAGAGAATCCCGGCAAAGGAATAATCCAATTTGAAAGCACATCATGGAACAAAGGGGACCGTCTGTGTTGTGCGGGGAAGTAGGTGTCCCCTAACTGCGGGGAAATGGATGTCCCTTGATACCTGTCATTCAGAAACTTTATAACTGCTTCTTCTTCTCTTGAACATCTTCATCACCTCGAAGGCTGCGAGATACACCAGGGCTGAACCCAGCACAAACAGCCAGTCCACCGGATCAGGTCCGCTGAAGTACAGGAACTTGCTTATAAAAGGAACGTAGACGGCAGTGATGATCATGGCTATGGACGCCAGTATGGACCATAGCAGCACCCTGTTGCTGAAGAAATTGCGGTTGAAGATGGAGATCAGCCTGAACCTTCTGGACATTATGTTGACGAACTGGCAGAATGCAATGGTCAGGTAGGCCAGGGTGGTCGCCTTCATGTAGGCGACGGGGAAGGGCGGTGTCATTCCGGCTGAAAATGCGGAGTCGACGCTGCGGAACATCCCAAGGGAATAGTTCGCGAAGGCCAGTCCTCCAATAAGCGCACCGAGGACAAGCACCTCGGGAGATGTGCGGGCGTTCATGATATGGTCGCCCTGGTCACGGGGGAATGATTTCATTATCCCCGGTGGAGGCGGATCGAAGGTAAGGCAGGTGAGGGGCATCACCTCCGCCAGAAGGTCGATGGCCAGTATCTGCAGCGCCAGCATGGGTATCGCCCAGTCTCCCATGGCCAATGCGGCAAGGCCGAGGACCACCACCATGAGTTCGGCTATGTTCGTGGTAATGGAGGCGAGAACGGTTTTCTTCAGGTTCCTGTAGATGGTCCTGCCTTCCCTGACCGCTTCCACCAGGGTGGGGAAGCTGTCGTCAAGGAGTATCAGCTCCGCCGCTTCCTTCGCCACGTCGGTACCCGTCATTCCCATGGCCACGCCGATGTCAGCCCTCTTGAGCGCCGGGGCGTCGTTGACTCCGTCGCCGGTTACCGCCACCACCTCGTCCTGGTCCTCCAGCATGTTGACTATCCTGAGCTTGTGTTCCGGACTCACCCTCGAGAACAGCACGGCCTCGCCGGACATGAGTATACCGGTAAGCTCCCCGTCCCCCATTTCCTCCAGTTGGTCGCCGGTGTACACGACGGGGTCGCCTTCACTGCTCAGCCCTATCTCCCTGCCCACTGCCCTGGCAGTTATGGCATGGTCGCCTGTCATTATCACGATCCTGACCCTGGCTTCCCTGCAAGCGGTGATAGCTTCCCTGACTCCTTCCTTGGGAGGGTCCATCATTCCCACGAGACCGAGGAACACAACGTCCTTCTCCACTTCCTCCAGCACGTAGTCACGGCCGTCCCGGTCCAGTGGACGGAAGGCGATGGCCAGGACCCTGAGGGCCTGGTCGGAGAATCGCACGTTCATGTCACGTATCCGCTCCCTGTCCTCATCGGTTATGGGGACCGACTCGCCATGACGGTAGATGTACTTCGAGATGGACAGCACACTGTCGGTGGAACCCTTCATGGCCAGTTCCACCCTGTCCCCGAACTGCCTCAGGGAACTCATCCGTTTCCTTTCGGAATCAAAGGGGAACTCATGGAGTTCCGGGTTATCCTCGTCCTCCGTCGGGCTCCTCGTGCCGAGTTTCGTGGACATCGTCACAAGGGCGGCTTCCGTTGGATCACCCACCGGATACCAGCTGCTGTGCTCCTCGTCCGGCGCATGGATCTCGGCGTTGGACGCCATGGTGGCTGCGTCCATCATTATCTCTATCTCATCGATCTCCTCCTCTGACAGAGGTGCTCCGTCCAGGTCGAGGATGCTTCCCACCGGTTCGTAGCCTATGCCGGTGAAGCTGAATTCCCTCCCGTCGAACCATGCCCTGGTGACCGTCATCTCGTTCTTGGTCAGGGTGCCGGTCTTGTCGGTGCATATCACGGTGGTCGAGCCCAGTGTCTCCACCGAGGGGAGGTTCTTGACCACGGCCTTGCGTTCGGCGAGCCGCTTGCTGGCGGCGGTGAGCGCTACCGTGACCTGCGCCGGAAGAGCCTGGGGCACCATTGCCACGGCTATCCCCAGGGCCAGAATGAGTCCTGTGAAGAGCGTGAATCCCTGCCAGATAGCCACCGCGAAAAGGACGGCGCTTATCGCCACGACGATGACCGTAAGCCACCGGGCCAGGTTGCCCAGCTCCCTCTGCAGGGGAGAAGAGACGGTCGATGTCTCCTGGGTCATGCTGGCTATCTTGCCCATTTCCGTGTCCATGCCGGTCCTCACCACAACGCCCCTGGCGTTGCCGGTGGCCACGGTCGTTCCCATGAAGGCCATGTTCCTCCGGTCGGAGATGATGGACTTGGCGGGGATGGAGTTGGTCTGTTTCTCCTGGGGCATGGACTCGCCCGTGAGAGAGAATTCCACCGTCCTGAAATCGAAGGATTCAAGAAGTCTGAGGTCAGCCGGGATCTTGTCGCCGGCACTTATCTCCACGATATCACCCGGGACAAGGAGCCTCTGGGACAATTCGGTCATTTCACCGTCCACCATGACCTTTGCCGGTGACTTTATCATCTCCCGCAGCTTCTCCAGTATCTTTCCCGCCTTGTATTCCTGTACGAAGCCGATAATAGCGTTGATCAGTACTATGGCGAACATCACTCCGCCGTCGCGGTAGCTGCCGATGGCTATCGAGATCACACCGGCTATCACCAGGATGATGACCAGCAGGTCCCTGAACTGCTTCAGTAACAGAAGCCATTTCGAAACCGAGATGTCGGTAGTGATCTCGTTGGGGCCCACCCTCGAGCGAACCCTGTCCGCCTCTTTCCTTGAAAGACCCTTCAGTGATGTACCAAGCTTATCCAGGACCTGTACCGTAGAGAGACGGTAGAAATCGGTCGTATTCTGCAGGGACTCCATGTCGCTGTCTGTCATGAGGGTTTCTCCGTTATCCATTCCATGTGCCGTTGAAGATCTGAACATTCCTGATCTGACGGTCCGGCTAGCTTCTTCTGCGCCTGACTTCCCTTATGACCAGCGGGATGACCTCAAAAAGGTCCGCAACGTATCCCTGGTCGCAGAACTCGAATATAGGGGCGGATTCGTCCTTGTTCACGGCGAGTATCCTGTCGGCGGACTGCATGCCGACCCTGTGCTGCACGGCACCGGATATTCCGCACGCCAGGTAGATCTTGGGCTGGACGGTCTTCCCCGTCTGCCCCACCTGGTGAGGATACGGTATCCAGCCGGCGTCCACGGCAGCCCTGCTGGCGCCCACGCTTCCGTCGAGGAGAGAGGCGAGTTCCTCAAGCATGGAGAAATTCTCGGGGGATTTCACGCCCCTTCCGCCGGAGACTATCACCTCGGCTTCGGTGATGTCTACCTCGCCCTCCTCCAGGGGACTCCATTGCAGCACTTCAGTCCGGCTCACCAGGTCATCCGGCGACAGATCAAGGTTCTCCACCCTGCCTTTTCTTCCGGCGTCGGGCTCCATGGCCTTCATGACCCTGGGCCTGACCGTGGCCATCTGCGGCCTTGTGTCGGAGCAGACAATCGTAGCGAGTATGTTTCCTCCGAAAGCGGGCCGGGTCTGAAGCAGGCCGCCGGTCTCGGGATCGATGGCAAGTTCTGTGCAGTCCGCGGTGAGACCCGTATTCAGGTTCTTTGCTATCCTGGGCATGAGATCGCGCCCTGTCGTAGTGGCTGCGGCAAGGACCACGGCTGGTCTCTTTTCCCTGATTATCTTCTCCGCGATCTTCGAAAAAGGCTCGGTCCTGAAATGTGAGAGGGCTGGATCCAGGCCGAGGTAAACGACATCGGCGCCGTGACTGATGAGTCTGGCCGGCCAGTCCATTGGATCGGATGTCAGGAGGACTACCGACACAGGACCTTCATCGGCAGATGCAAGCCTTGTCGCCTCTCCGAGAAGCTCAAGGGTGGAATGGTCCACTACACCGTCCCTCTGCTCCGCCAGGACCATGATGCCGGAATACCGGGCGATATCGGCTTTTCCTGCGTCTTCCGTCCTTATTATTATCGCCCCGTAGGGACAGGACGACTCGCATGCGCCGCAGAGAGTGCATCCGTCACCGATGGCTGCCAGGCCCTCCTCCATGGATATTGCCCCGAAGGGACAGGCCGGAACACAGACCCCGCATCCGACACAAGTGTCCTCCCGGACCTCTATGCTGGCCACTATTCCCCCTCCTTCCCCAGCAGGTAATCGGCGATGAGTTTCGCCAGCTCACCGGGCTCGCCACGGTGGATCTCGCCGCAGGCCGACGTCTCCGGTGTCATTATCCTGACCACCCTGGTCGGAGAACCGTCCAGCCCCACCTCATCCGGTGAAAGACCCAGGTCGTGCATCCCCCATACAGGTATCTCCATCTTCCTTGCCTTCATTTTCCCCCTGAGAGAAGGCAGCCTGGGCGTATTGGCGTCCTTCAGCACAGTTATGACAACGGGGAGAGATGACCTGATGACCTCGCACCCTCCTTCCACATAGCGCTCCGCCGTAATGCTGTCCTGAGTCAGCTCCCTGACCCTGCCTACGAACGTGATCTGCGGCCAGTCAAGGGAAGCCGCTATGCCCGGGCCTGTCTGTGCCGTGTCGCCGTCGATGGCCTGTTTACCGGTCATGACCACATCAACGTCACCCATCTTCACCACCGCCCTTGCCAGTGTGTGGCTGGTGGCCCAGGTATCCGCCCCCGCGAATGCGCGATCGGAGAGGAGCAGGGCATCGTCGGCCCCCATGGAGACCGCCTCCCTGAGAACGGCTTCCGCCTGGGGAGGTCCCATCGTGACGACCGTTACGGAACCTCCCAGTTCGTCCCGCCATCTCATGGCCTCCTCTAGAGCGTACTCGTCGAAGGGGTTCAGGATGGAGGGGACACCCTCCCGAATGAGGGTGCCCCTCTCCTCGTCTATTCTTACCTCCGACGTATCCGGAACCTGTTTGACCGCTACAACGATACGCATTACTTCCTGCTCCCGGAGGCTGTCTCCTTTATCACCGCCGAGGCGATGACGCTTCGCTGTATCTGGTTGGTCCCCTCGTATATCTGGGTTATCTTGGCATCGCGCATCATCTTCTCGACAGGATACTCCTTCATGTATCCGTACCCGCCGAGGATCTGGACAGCGTCAGTGGTTACCCGCATCGCCGTATCGCTGGCGAAGACCTTGGCCATTGCCGATTCCTTCTCGAACTTCTTCTCGCCCGCGTCTATCATCCTGGCAGTGCTGTAGACGAGAGCCCTGGCCGCCTCTATCTGAGTGGCCATGTCCGCCAGCATGAACTGAACTGCCTGGAAGGAGTCGATCCTCTTTCCGAACTGAATCCTCTCGGACGCATACCTGGCAGCCTCGTCCATGGCTCCCTGCGCTATTCCCACTGCCTGGGCGGCTACTCCGGGACGGGACCTGTCCAGAGTCTTCATGGCCACTATGAAACCGAACCCTTCCCTTGCGATGAGGTTCTCCGCCGGGACCCTGCAGTCCTCGAAGATGAGCTCCCTTGTGGCTGATGCCCGGATGCCCATCTTGTCTTCCTTCTTGCCGTAGCTGAAACCCGGGGTACCCTCCTCGACAATGAATGCCGACAGTCCCCTGGCTCCCCTGGAAGGGTCCGTCTGGGCTATGACCGTGTAGATCTGAGCCTCGCCGCCGTTGGTTATCCACTGTTTGGTGCCGTTCAGGACATAACTGTCACCGTCCCTGATCGCCTTCGTCTTTACGCCGCCGGCGTCGCTGCCGGCCTCCGGCTCGGTGAGCGCGAAGGCAGCCAGCTTCACGCCTGACGCCAGATCTGGCAGATACTTCTGTTTCTGCTCTTCGGAACCCGAGATGAGTATGGGCATGGCTCCCAGCGCATTGGCAGCGAAGGAAACCGCCACGCCTCCGCAGGCCCTGCTCAATTCCTCGGTGGCCACGCAGAGGGCCATGGAGCCTCCTCCGAACATCTCGGCCGAACCGCCGTAGGCTTCGGGTATGTATATGCCGCAGAGATCGCTCTCCGCCATGACCTTGATTATCTCGGAAGGGAACCGGTTCTCCTCGTCAAGTTCAGCCCTGACCGGGATTATGTACTTCTCCGCAATTTCCGCGCAGACCTCCCTGATGTCGTTCAGCTCCTCGGAAAGAAAATAATTCACTTCAAACCGTCCTCTCGATATTCCTCAGGGCTCTTGCGGCAGCCTCTTCCCTTGCCGCCTTTCTGGTGGGTCCCCTTCCGGTCCCCGCCTCTTTTCCGTCTATGCTCACCGTGACCGTGAAGACCGGGCTGTGATCCGGGCCGCTTCTCTCGGTGGTCCTGTACTCGGGCAGCTCGAGCCCGGCGGCCTGGCAGTGCTCCTGCAGCCTGCTGCGGGGATCCGGCCGGGGGTCCCTCTCGGGGGACCTTTCGAATATCTCCCTCCTCACGAACTCCCTGACAGGCTCAAGACCCGAATCGGTGTATATCGCTCCTATCACCGATTCCAGAATATCGGCGGCGATGGAGCGACGGGCTCCGGGGGAAGGTACGAAACTCCTGCCCACCATGGCCAGTCTGTCGAGACCCAGCCTGATGCCGTGCCTTGCCAGGTTCTGCTTCTGCACGATCCTGATCTTCCGCCGGGTCAGGACGCCCTCCTGCTCATCGGGAAACCTCTGAACGAGATACTCCCTGGTCAGCAGCTCCAGCACGGCGTCGCCAAGGAATTCAAGCCTCTCGTAGTCCTTCCCGGTACCGCTCTCCTCCATGAAGGAACTATGGGTGAGCGCCTTCCGGAGGAGCTCACTGTCAGAGAAGCTGTAGCCCAGCAGATCCTCCGCCTCCGGTAACGGATCCCCGGCCATACGAACCTACCCGGAGTACTTTTTCAGGGTGATGGTTACGTTATGGCCTCCGAAGCCCAGAGAATTGGAGAGGGCGTAAGTTATATCCGCCTTCCTGGCCCTGCCTGGAACATAGTCCAGGTCGCAGCCCTCATCGGGCTCCACCAGAGTGGCGGTAGGAGGGAGAATGCCTTCCCTCAGGGAGAAGGCCGTGAAAATGGCCTCCACGGCTCCCGCAGCACCGAGCATATGACCGGTGACCGACTTGGTGGACGATACAGGGGTGCTCATGGCTTTCTCCAGTCCCAGCGCGCTCTTGATGGCTTCGGTCTCGTTGATGTCGTTGAGCTGGGTAGATGTACCGTGCGCATTGATATAATCCACATCCGCGGGTTTTATCCCCGCGTCTTCAATGGCGAGGACCATCGCCCTTGCCGAGCCCTCGCCTCCCTCTGCAGGGGCAGTGATGTGGTAGGCATCGCATGTCATCCCGGCACCCACTATCTCCGCGATTATATCCGCACCCCTGGACCTGGCATGCTCCAGTTCCTCCATAAGGAGGACGGCGCCTCCCTCGGAAATGACGAACCCGTCCCGCCCAATGTCAAAGGGTCTAGACGCGGTCTCCGGGTCATCATTCCTGGTGGACAGTGCCTTCAGCTGGCAGAACCCGCCGACTCCGGTAAGAGTTATAGGAGCCTCAGAGCCTCCGGCGAGGATCGCGTCAGCCCTTCCCAGCCTTATCATGTCAAGAGCGACGGCTATTGCGTGGCCGCTGGTAGCGCAGGCCGTGACCGTGGCGAAATTCAGTCCCTTCGCGTTCAGGTCGATTCCCACCCTGCCGGCGGCGATGTTGCTTATCATCATAGGGCAGAAGAAGGGGTTGATCCTGCCCACACCTCTCTCCATGGCTACCTTGTGCTCGTTCTCCAGTGTGGCTATTCCGCCTATCCCCGACCCTATTATGACTCCAAGTCTCTCAGGCTGAACCCGACCCTCTATCTCGGATCCCTCGTAAGCCTCCCTGGCGGCTATCATCGCGAACTGGGCGTACCTGTCGATCCTCTTCTCCAGCTTCCTGTCGAAGTAGTCCAGGGGATCGAATTCCCTCACCTCGCCTGCTATCTGGCTTGTGAACTGCTCTGGGTCTATGAGTGACATCCTTCGGATCCCGCTGACGCCTGACAGAGCATTCTTCCAGCTTTCATCAGCCGTCTTGCCTACGGGTCCTATTATGCCTGTTCCGGTGATGACTACTCGTTTGTACATAGAATCTGTCCCCTGTCCCTGAATTTGACACTCCATAACCCGTTTTGCAGTACCGCACCGCAGCGTTGGCTGCGGTGCGTCTCAATACCGAAATGAATGGCTACTGATCTACATCCTGTTCCCGCAGATACTCGACGACCTTGCCCACAGTGGTGAGCTTGGCCGCCTCGTCCTCATCGATACGAAGACCGAAGGCGTCTTCGAAACCCATTATGAGTTCGTACTGGTCTATGGAATCCGCACCAAGGTCAGTATCGAACTGAGCTTCCATCGTGACCTGCTCGGGTTTTACTCCAAGCTTATCGATTATGATCTCGGTTACACGGCTTTCAAGAGACATAGTCTATTCCTTTCTCAGGTTGTCAGTCCACCATCTACCGGGATTACTACCCCGGTAATATAAGAAGAAACGTCTTCAAGAAGAAAATGTACGGCGTCGGCAACGTTCTCCGGCTGTCCCATGCGGTTCATCGGAACCCTTCCGGCGTAGTCTTCCCTGACCTTCTCGGGGAGTTCTCGTGTCATCTCCGTCTCGATGAATCCAGGAGCTATGGCGTTCACCCTTATGTTCCTGCCTGCGAACTCACGGGCAAGTGCCCTGGTCAGTCCCAGCAGACCCGCCTTCGTGGACGCGTAGTTGGCCTGTCCAGCCGCTCCCAGTATAGCCACCACTGAGGAGATGTTGACTATCGAGCCCTCCTTCCGGCGGAGCATTCCCCTGGAGAAGGCCCTGCACATCAGGAAAGCCCCGGTGAGGTTCACCGACAGGACGGAGTCCCAGTCCGATCTGCTCATGCGCATGAGCAGTCCGTCACGTGTAATGCCGGCATTGTTCACCAGACCGAATACCGATCCCAGCTCCTCCTCTATCCTTCCGGCTGTTTCGGCCACTGCCTCCTCGCTGGTTATGTCAAGGAGCCACGGACTGAAACCGCCGCCCAGTTTCTCAGCCGTCCTGTCCAGGTCTTCCTGGAGAATGTCACACCCCGCAACGGACCATCCGGACTCCACCAGTTTCCTGGAAATGGAGTACCCTATGCCCCTGGCGGCACCTGTTACAACTGCAAGTCTGTTCAATTCACCCCCTCCGTGATTTACCAGTGCAGTATCATACCGCCCCAGGTCAGTCCCGCACCGAATGCCGCGAGGACAACGGTGCTGGTTTCCCTGATGGCATCGCTCCTGTAAGCCTCGTCGAGGGCTATGGGAATCGAGGCTGCCGACGTGTTCCCGTATTTCTGTATGTTTATATACACCTGCTCGGGTTCAAGCTCAAGGGCCCTTGCAGTGGCGTCGATTATCCTGAGATTCGCCTGGTGGGAGACGAGGAGGTCCACATCCTTCTTCTCGGTCCCGTCCTGCTCCAGGGCCTTCATGCATGAATCGTGCATGGCCCTTACAGCGTGCTTGAATATCCGGGCGCCGTTCATGAAGATGGTATGCTCGTTCCTGTCTACGGTCCCATGTGACGCGGGATTCTTCGAGCCTCCGCCGATCTGCATCAGATGCTCTCCCAGGGAACCGTCGCTTCCCCAGTGCCAACCTCCAAGCCTTCCCCCCGGACCCTCGGATGAAACGGCGACTGCGCCCGCGCCGTCTCCAAAGAGGATGCAGCTGCCCCTGTCATCCCAGTTCGTGATCTTCGTCAGGCAATCCACCCCTACGACTATCATCCTGTCCATGATACCTGATTCGATGAAAGCCTTGGCCTGGATCAGACCGTATATGAACGCGGTGCATCCCGCCTCGAAATCGTAGGCCGGGATATTCCCCATCTTCAGTCTGTCGGCCACAAGGGCCGCGGTGGAGGGGAAGGGATAGTCAGGGGTCACCGTACCGACTATGATCCCCTGGACGTCCGAGGGTTTCCATCCTGCCATCTCCATGGCGTTCTGAACAGCGACGCTCACCAGGTCGGAGGACGCGGTGGAGCCCTCTACTTTTCTCCGTTCCTTGATCCCCGTCCTTGTGGTGATCCATTCATCGGATGTATCGACTATCTTTTCCATATCGGCATTGGTCACCACGTGTTCCGGTACATGATGGCCGGTTCCGACGATGTAGGCGTTCCTGCTCACCGTTTCTCCAATCTCAGGTTGTTTGACTCTGGATTTCCTGCCGTATCTTCTCGCTGACCCCGCTGCGATAGAAGTCGCATGCGGCTACCACGGCATTCTGTATGGCCTTGGCCGTACTGCTGCCGTGAGCTACGATGGATACGCCGTTCAGCCCCAGAAGGGGCGCCCCTCCGTATTCTGCGGAATCAAGTCTTTCCCATAATTTCGAGAAGGAATGCCTCATAAGGAGGTATCCGGCCCTTGAAGCCCAGTGCCGCCTCATCTCCAGGTACAGCGAGCCGCCGACGAGATCGGCTATGGACTCGAAGGTCTTCAGGAGGATGTTACCCACGAAGCCGTCGCAGATGACTACATCGGCCTCGCCCTTCAGAATCCCGTCGCCTTCTATGTTGCCTGTGAAATTGAGGGAGGAATCCTCCAGCATGCCGTAGAGGTTCTGAAGGACAGACGGCCCCTTCGTCCGTTCCTGGCCTACGTTCAGGACCATGACCCTGGGATTCTCGATGTCGAACACGCACCTGGAATAGGCGTTACCCATAATGGCGAACTGGAAGAGCTGTTTCTCATTGCATCCGACATTGGCCCCCACGTCCAGTATCACGGTGGGGTTATTCTGTGTCGGGAAGGTCCCGGCAATTGCAGGTCTGGGAATACCCTCGATCCGTCCCAGAGCGAAAAGACTGGCCGCCATCATGGCGCCCGTGTTGCCCGGGCTTACCATGGCCTGGACGATCCCCCTCTTCTGAAGTCCGGCCATTACCACCAGCGAACTGTCCGGCTTGTACTTGAGAGCCTCCGCAGGATGGTCGTACATCGTAATGACCTGGGAGGCGTGCTGGATCGAGATGGGCAGTTTCGCCCCTCCGCTTCGCGACAGGAGCCTGGACAGGATGTCCCTGTCGCCCACCAGTGTCACGGTTACGCCTTCGGTCATGGCTTTGGCGCAGTCACGGAAGAACTTGACCACGCCGTTGACCACAACGGCGGGGCCGTTGTCTCCCCCCATGGCATCTACGGCTATGTTCAGACTATTCGACAAATACAGGACCAGCCCTTCCAGTTGCGGGAACGGTCAGCAGTATGCTCACTCCTCTTCCGGCTCGGCAACCTGTTTCCCGTTGTAGAAACCGCAGTGCTTGCAGACCCTGTGCGGCAGCCTGGGCTCGCCGCACTGGGGACAGCTGCTGGTGGACTTCTCCTGCAGGGCATCGTTGGCCCTGCGTTTGTCTCTTCTCGTGGACGAGTGTCTTCTTTTAGGTACGGGCATGGCTCCTTCTCTTCCTTGATACTTGCGTTGACGGACTAGGTACTTGCCAATGGATTTGGTTCAGCAAGCCGGAATATACCTAATTATAATCTATTCCGGGACAGTCGGCAGAGCAAAGCGGTTTTCCCGGCATGGAAAGCACCACGGCTTCCCTCACAGCACACAGCAGGTCCAGGAATCCGGTGTCGGGTATCAACTCGATATCCTCATGATCGGAAGGATCCGGGACCCAGGTATACTTTCGGAGTATTCCCTCGCTGACGTTGAAACGAACGGGCTGCAGGCATCTGGCGCAGGGCGTGATGAAGCTGGCGTCGAACCTACCGATGCAGATAACGGTCCCCTCTTCAAGGTCGACGGAGAGATGGAGGGTGCCCGCATCATCAGCAGGTTCAGCTTCATCCAGAGACCAGCTCACGCTTTTCATGGGGATCTCGAAGGTCCCGGTATTCACTCCTCCGGACAGGCTCCTGAGATCGAGGACAAGGGTTTCAGTGTCGAGGTTCATGATCTCTCCGTCACATCATCAAAGTCCTTCGTGATCCTGTCGAGCAGAATGTCTCGGCTCTCCGGCGAATCCGACTGAGCATATATCCTGGCCAGGGGTTCGGTACCGGACAGCCTTATCAGTATCCAGTCACCGTTAGTTAGTATCAGCCTGACACCGTCGGTACGGTCAACGGAAATGACTTCCCGGCCGGCGATACTGCCCGGTACCGAATCAAAGAAGCCCTTCCTGATGAAATCCCTCAACACGGGGGCAAGGTCTATGTCCACCCTGGAGACGAATACCCTTCCGTGATCCCGCCAGAGGTCCTCCAGCTGTTCACCCAGTCCCCTCCCGGAGGCGCAGACCATCTCGGCTGCCAGAAGGCAGGCCAGAATACCGTCCTTCTCGGGAACGTGGCCGGCTATGGACAGACCCCCGCTCTCCTCGCCGGCAAGCAGGACCCCGCCCTTCAGCATCTCGGCACCCAGGTACTTGAATCCTACGGGAGTGACCACGGTCTCGAGCCCGTGGAAGGATGCCACCCTGTCAAGAAGGCTGCCGGTTGTAACCGATCTGACGGCCTTTCCGGTGAAGCCCCTGACCGAGACAAGGTAATCAAGCAGAAGAGGCAGAAAATCATGGGGGGAGACAAAAACGCCGTTCTCGTCAACAATACCGAACCGGTCTGCATCACCGTCACTGGCAACACCAAGGCAGGCGCCGCTGGCGATGACCTGTTTCGCAAGGTCCCCGGTCCCGCTCTCGCCGGGTTCCGGATGCTCCCTGCCGGCAAACAGGGGGTCGTGCGCGGCATTGAGGACCCTCACTGACCCGCCCAGGTCCACCAGTATCCTGTCAAGCAAGCCGGAACCGGTTCCTGAGAACGCGTCGTAGACCACCTTGAGGCCGCTCCCGGCAAAGGCTTCGGTGTTCAGGTACCGAACTATGTCCTCTGCGTAATCTCCATTCAGATCTCTGGTGGTGACCGATCCCTTTCCCCTCTCCGGCTGTTCTTCCGATTCGATCATCCCCTCTATGGCGGAAGTCATCCCGTCATCGGCGGGACCGCCATGCCAGGGGCTGAACTTGATGCCGTTGTAGAGAGGGGGATTGTGGCTGGCGGTAAAGTTGATGACGCCTCCGCATCCGTCCTTCCGGCAGGCATGGGAGAGCACGGGAGTCGGACACGGACCCTTTGAAAGAGTCACATGAAAGCCGAAACCCGACATTCTCTCCGCCGTTGAAAGGGACAGCTCCGGGGAGAGGAACCTGCAGTCACCACCCACGACCAGTGTATTCCTTCCCTGGCGCTGAAGCAGGACCGCGATGGCGTCCGCCACGCGCTCCACCCTGTCCCAGGTGAACTCCCTGGCGATTATGCCTCTCCAGCCCGAGGTTCCGAACCGTATCCGCATCAAACCCCTTCCCGAATGTACTGGAGGGCCCTCTGGATACCTTCGTCATGCGGGGTCATCATCCTGTAGTACATCTCACGGTCCCAGACCCTGGCGGCTATCTCGGCGAAGAGGGCGTTCTCGATGTAGGAAATGTTGTCGGTGAACTCACCTTCCTCCCATTCGAAACCCTGGTCGACCAGGTACTGCCTGAAGCCCAGGAGGGCAGTGCTGTCGGGCCAGAAATCCTCCTGAATATCGTGCTCCAGAACGTAGTCTGTGGCAAAATTGAAGAAGACTGAACCGAGGTAGAGCTCTGCCGGAAGCGAACCTGACAGTTCCCGGGACTCCAGCTCTATGTCAGGGACTATTCCCCAGGTGGCCAGGGAATCCGGCAGCTCCTCGCCGTTCATGTAGTCATCCTCCAGGGTCCTGTCTATGCTGCTGCCGCTGGGAGTATAGTACCGTGCCGTGGTCAGCTTGACACCGTAGTGCCCGAGGTTGGGGAACTCCCCAAGGTCCATCAGTGTCTGTACGGAACCCTTTCCGTAGGTCCTGCTGCCTATGAGGACGGCAGCTCCGTTGTCCTGGAGGGCACCGGCCAGTATCTCCGATGAGCTGGCGCTTCCGCCGTCCACCAGAAGGACGATCAGGCCGCTGAACATGGCGCTCTTTGACGTATAGTAATTGTCCTCCCCCACGGCGTTGCCCCTGGTGGATACAACAAGAGTACCCGCGGGAAGGAAGAAATCCGCCACCTCGACCGCTGCCGAAAAAAGCCCCCCTGCATTGCCTCTGATATCGAGTATCAGGTTTTCCGCTCCCTGACCTCCGAGTTCCTGAAGGGCATTCTGCACTTCCTTCGCCGTCTCCTCGCCGAATCGGGAGAGACGGAGGTATCCCGTTTCTTCATCGATCATGAAGGCAGCATTGACTGAGGGAAGATCGATGACGTCCCTCTCGATCCTGAAGGAAAGGGAGTCCGAAAGACCCGGACGCACCACGGTCAGATCCACGGTGCTGCCCCTGGGTCCCCTTATCTGCATCACGGCTTCCGTGGTGGTGATCCCATCCGTTGATTCGCCGTTGATCTCAACTATCCTGTCTCCGGCCTTCATTCCTGCCCTGAACGCAGGAGTGCCTTCCACGGGGGAGATCACCGTGAGCCAGTCATGCCTTATCCCTATGGTTATCCCCACTCCCTCGAAGGAACCTGAGAGCTGTATCCGCAGGTTCTCGTAGTCATCCGGGTTGAGAAGGACGCTGTTGGGATCCAGTGAGCCCAGCATCCCCCTCAAGGCGGCCTCTATCAGCTCCTGTGAGTCCACCGAATCAACGTACGTCACCGAGGTCCTGGAGAAGACATCCATGAAAAGTTCCAGTGAGGAATTGGCGGACACGGCATCGTAAGCAGTGGCGGAGGGAAGCAGCATGAGTCCGCCGATCACCAGGAGTCCGGCGGCAAGCAGTACGGTTACCCATCCCGGCAGGAATTTCTTCATCTTTCTTCTCCTCCGATGTCTGTGATCAAGGCCATGACCCTGTCCCTTATAATCGAGTCCTGAAGCTCCGGTTCCCCGGATGCGTCTACCACCAGGTACCTGCGGCTCTCCTCTCCGGCCAGCTGAAGGTACTTGCTCCTTACCCTCCGGTGGAAACCGATCTCCTCCTGCTCGATCCTGTCCCTCTCCCTGCCCTGTTTCTGAAGTCTCCTGAAACCAAGCTCAGGATCCAGGTCGAGGATTATCACAAGGTCCGGGACAAGTCCGCCCGTTGCCAGGCGGTCGGCATTCCTGACCGGAGCCTCCGGAAGACCCCGTCCCCCGATCTGATATGCGAAAGTGGCATCGGAGAATCTCTCGCACACCACGTTCACACCCTTCTCCAGGGCAGGTCTTATCACGAGGTCGACATTGGAGGCCCTTGAAGCTAGGTAGAGCATGAGTTCCGTAAGAGGAGCCACTTTCAGCTCAGGGTCGAGAAGGATCGACCTGATCCTTTCGGAGACTCCCGGTCCTCCGGGTTCGCGGGTGTGCACCACCGGAAAGCCGCCGTTCTCCAGACATTCGGTCAGTCTGCGGCATCGGGTGGATTTGCCGGCCCCCTCAACTCCCTCGAAAGTGATGAAGCGTCCGGAATGGCCGGCATTTCTGATGTTCAAGACCTATTTCTTAGGCTTCTGCTCCGAAGCCTTCTTCTCCTGCTTGTTCTGATGGTACTTCTCGATGTACTCTTCGGTCATCCGTCTGCACTGGTCATCGTAGTACTGGACGGGTGGAGATTTGAAGAAGTAGGAGGAGGGTGCTTCTATGGCTCCGGTGAGACCGTTGTCCAGGGCAAGCTTGGCGCACCGCACCGCATCGATGATGACACCGGCGGAGTTGGGGCTGTCGATCACTTCCAGCTTCGCCTCTATGTTCAGGGGAACTTCGCCAAAGCTGGTGCCCTCCATTCTGATATAGCACCACTTCCTGTCATCCAGCCACTCAATGTAATCGCTGGGACCTATGTGAACGTTCCTCGGAGCAAGTCCGCCGGGGAGCTGTGATGTCACGGCGTTGGTCTTGGAGATCTTCTTACTCTCGAGTCTCTCCCTTTCGAGCATGTTGAGGAAATCGGTGTTGCCTCCGACGTTGAGCTGGTAGGTCCTGTCCAGCCTTACGCCCCTGTCCTCGTACAGCCGGGTCATGACACGGTGAAGGATGGTGGCGCCCACCTGGCTCTTGATGTCGTCGCCCATGACGGGAAGGCCCCTGTCGCGGAATCTCTTCTGCCAGTAGGCCTCACCCGCTATGAACACCGGAATGGCGTTCACGAAGGCGCACCCGGCATCGAGGATCTGCTCCACATACCCTTTGGTGGCCTCTTCGCTTCCCACAGGAAGGTAGCTTACCACGACATCCGTCTTGGTCTCCTTCAGGATTCCCACGATGTCCGAAGTGGGACCCGGGGCTTTCTTGATGACTTCCTTGAGGTACTTGCCAAGTCCGTCATGGGTCATTCCCCGGTTGACCTTGACCCCGATCTTCGGAACGTCGCAGATCTTGACGGTGCAGTTCGGGGCGGCGAATATGGCTTCGCTGAGGTCTTTGCCGACCTTGGTGATGTTGATGTCGAAAGCGGCGGAGAACTCGATGTCACTGACATGATATCCGCCGAGGTTCACGTGCATCAGTCCCGGGACCTTCTCAGTGTCCTTGGCGTTGCGGTAGAACTCAACACCCTGGACAAGGCTGCTCGCGCAGTTCCCGACACCGATTATCGCCACTCTTACTTTCTTGGACATTCGTATCCTCCCTGAAGGGATTTGACCAGTGAATAAACGGCCTGCGGTGGGATCACCCCTTATCCAGCGATACCCCTCTGCCGTCCCTGATTACTCTTGCGAACCTCTGTACCGCGGTGACCCATGTCCCCGCGGAGAGTACGGCCAGCATCACAACGATGGCAAGGCCGCCCCAGATACCCGCTGCCACAAGCCCTGCGATCAGAAGAACAAGTCTTTCCGTCCTGGTGAATATACCAACGGAACACGAAAGATTCACTCCCTCGGCTCTGGCCCTCACATAGCTGACCATGTACGAGCCTCCTATGGCGGCCGGAACCAGATAGACCAGAGCATGATGGTCCGTACCGGCTTTTCCGGCCAGCATCGATCCGAAGATGAGCAGCTCGCCTATCCTGTCACAGCTCGAATCGAAGACCGCGCCGGCCTTGCTGACTATTCCTTTCCTTCGGGCCAGCTCGCCGTCAACCGCGTCCAGGATGCTGCCTCCTATGAGGAAGGCCGTTCCGGCGAAATACTCCCCGCTCCAGACGAACCAGGCCGCAAGAGTCGTAAGCAGCAGCCCGGCCGCGGTAGCGGAAAAAGGGCCCATCCCCATCCATGCCAGCAGGCTGACAAGGGGATCAAGCAGTCTTCTGCCGGCTTCCCTTATATCGTCCAGGTTAAATCAACCCTCCTGGAAGCTGTTCCGCAAAGCACCGTAAAAATAGAGACAGCCGGGAACGTCGTCAATCAAAGAATCCCGCCTCCGTGGCCGCTCCGCCGACAACCAGTGTGATCTCTCCACGGACACTCCCGCCGGCGAAATGCTCCTCGACTTCCTCGATGCTTCCCCTTACGAACTCCTGGTGAAGCTTGGTCAGCTCCCTTGCCACGCAGACCGGCCGGTTGCCCATCACGACCTTCATCTCTTCGAGATACTTCAGGAGATGATGAGGTCCCACATAATATACAATGGAACCGCCGTAGGTGGACATCTCCACCAGCCTGGCCGACCTGGCCCCCGCCTTCCTGGGCAGGAAACCCTCGAACGAGAACCTGTCAGTGGGGAGTCCGGACGCAGCCATTGAGCAGATCACGGCGGATGGTCCGGGGACCGCGTCCACCTGGAAACCACCGGTCAGGGCAGCTCTGACAGCCCTGTACGCCGGATCGGATATCCCGGGCATTCCCGCATCGGATACCAGCGCAACGTTCAGCCCCCTTGCCAGGAAATCCAGAATCTGAGGGATGCGGCCCCTGGCGTTATGGTCATGATAGCTGTAGAGGTTCCGTCCATTGTCGACGAGTCTTGCGGTCCGTCTCGTATCCTCCGCCATGACTACGGGAGATTCCCTTAAAGTGTCCCTGGCCCTGGGGGACAGGTCGGACAGGTTGCCAATGGGAGTACCCACCAGAATGAGCTTTCCCCCGGGAACGGTTATCATCCCTGCGTTTTCCCGTCACTCCTTCGGGCGGTCCTCTCCAGAAGCCTCCTCTGAAGGTCGCCCACTCTTTCGGCGAGCTTCTCAGTCTCTTCCGGGTCTCTCCTGAAGACCACATCCAGAACATCACCCTCCCTGGAGTCGGAGGGCAGGTGGGATGCCGGAACCAGCCAGGACTGACCGTCCACGGTTATCAGCACAGCCAGGGACCCTTCCATCCTGTCAAGAGACACCATGAACTTCCCGTCCTCTTCCATCACCCTCCTCAAGTGGTGCCGGGCCTGAAAATGGGACATTTCAACTTCTCAGGTCGACTTTTGAATGTCCTCAGGTGGTGCCGGGCCTGAAAATGGGACATTTCAACTTCTCAGGTCGACTTTCGAATGTCCCGTTTTCAGGCCCGGCACCTTGTACTCACCAAGGAAAACTACAGCTATTCCCAGTCCCGCGGCAAGGCCGGTGAGCATCCTGACAGGGTTGCTGCTCTGATACGTCGTGCAGAGCTGGACCAGCCCGTCAGCGATCAGAGGCAGCAGGGCCGGGAGGCCGGACCAGAACGGAAGGCGGAACCGCGGTCGGTACATCGCGACGGTTCCCAGAAACAGCCCGAACCAGAACGCCGTGCATCTTGCGCAGAGGCCCGAGGGGCCCCAGGGAAGATGGATGCACCTGGACTGCATTCGGTGGCAGAGGGAGGTCAGGACGGGGTCGGAGAAATTTCCGGCTTCGCCCAGGACAGGCCTGACCATGGACATCAGGAACAACAGAAGGGAAGGAAGAAGAAGAACAAAGACCAGGACCAGTCTTCCCCTCTCTTCGCTTCTCATGGAGAGCGGTACCTCCGGATCACTCCTCTATCCAGATTATCCTGGTCCGATTGTCCGCCTCTATCTCTCCCAGCTCCTCTATGTAACCGGAAACCGCCTCCATGAGAGTGATGTTTGCGGGCATCACCTCATGTTCCAGCATAATCTCGTAGCCAACGTTCCCCTGGGCCAGGTAACCTGTGGTGACGAAGCTGTAGACGCTGTCCGGATGCCACGGTTCACCGCCCACCATGATATCGCCCATCTTCTGACCGTCGGGCATTGTCTGGTTGCGGGTAGCGGTCAGTCCGCCTATCTCCATGTCCCTTCTGCGGCCCTGCATTCCGGTTTCCAGGATTTCCCTGAGCTCGGCCCCGGTGACTTCCAGCGTGAAAAGACGCTCCTCGAAGGGAATGGCCTGATAGATTATTCGGGGGGTCAGGGGTCCCCGGGGAATGGCTGCCCTTATCCCGCCCCGGTTCATGAGCGCCACATCGGCTCCCGTACTCCAGAGCATGGCATCCGCGATGAGCCTCCCCAGTGGATGCTCGGCATCGCCCCTGGTGATCTGCTCCAGAGCCTCGCCGATGACCTGGTCCATTCCGGCCTCCGCCACCGATCTGAACCCCTCTATCATCTCCGCCGCCTGCGGGTCGGGCCAGAACTCGTCATGAAGGAGGCTGATATACTCCTCCCCCTCCGGCAGATCGTATCCCACCAAAGTCCCGGTCTCAGTGTCTATGGCCAGTCTGAGCCTGCCTATCCCGGTGCCGTTCGCATAACCCTGGACCACGATAGTGTGGCTGACGGGGCTAACCCAGGGTTCGCTCAGACCAAGATGGGTATGACCGGACACGATGACATCGATCCCCGGTACGAGGCAGGTCAGCTCAGCGTTGTTCATTGAGAAGTCCTTGGTATACTCCTCCCCCTGGTCCCAGGCACTGTAGACCCTCTCCAGGTATCGGTCAGGATCACCTGGCTGTCCGAGGTGGGATACCAGGATTACGATATCGGCACCCTGTTCCCTTACCTCCTGCACGTACCTCTCCGTAGTCTCGACCTCGTTAATGAAGACATATCCGGCAAGCAGCTCGGGGGTCACGAGTCCGTATGTATCGGGAGTCGCAAGCCCGATGAAAGCGATGTTCACGCCACCGAACTCCCGTATCTCGTAGGGAACCACGGGGTCAGGGATCTCCCCGGTGGCGGAATCGACGAAGTTGGTGCATATCACCGGGAACTCCGCCTGCCGGCACAGCTTGAGCACATTATCGGTGCCGTCATCGAAATCATGGTTACCGAGGGTCATCAAGTCGTAGTCTATGGAGTTCATCCACTCCATTACGAACTCGCCGCCCTGGTAGTTCCCCGTCGGGGTGCCCTGATAGATGTCCCCGACGTCTATGAGCAGGCAGTACTCCCCTTCGGCTCGACATTCCTCCCTCACGGCGTTCACATAGGAGCTGATGTAGGCTCCTCCACCGATCATCGGGGGAAAGTCGGGATTCATGAACGATGCCTCCGTCGGCACTATCCCGCCATGTATGTCATTAGTATGGAGTATGTTCAGATATACTATCTCACCTGACGCCCCGAAGGCCAGCAGGAGCGAAAGGACAGGAAGCAGTATTCTCACTGTTAATTCCCCCCGCCTACAACCGGAAAGCCCGGCTGATTGAGAACATGATCCTCGTATCCGTTTCCTCAACGGTGAGGCTGTCTCCGGAGACGAAGGACGGGAGTCCCGCAACCTCGGTCTGCATCCACCTGTCAGGGGAGAAGCTCCCGGCCACATCAAGGTTCCAGTCCCCGGTGCGGAAGCCCAGGCCGGTGGTGAAGCTCATCCTGTCAAGGGAAGCCGCAATGGGAGAACGCCTGTAGCTGAATCCGAACCTTGCCGTGGGTCCGCCGGGAAGCGTGTTCTCCACACCGAAGCTCATGCCCCATGAGTTGGAGAGCCCCAGGCTTGCATCCTCGAACTGCAGTGACCCCTCGTTGCTCCAGAAGAAATCCCCGGTCACCCTGGACCTCAGATTGTTCCCCGGAACGTAAAGGGCGCCGAGTTTAACCGTCATGGGCATGTCCAGGTCGTAATCCTCATTGGATAGTGTGTTCCAGTCCGCAGGATCCCCCGAGTTCTCCGGGGACACTGAAAGGGCCATAGGGTACTCCACTGAGGCGCTGACGAACACCCTGTCACGGGGAGCGAAGAGGAGGGAACCGCGGGTGACTATCCCGGACATCGATTCAGTGCGCCCGGCGAGGGTACCATCCTGGGAAGGGTCCACGTAGGCAACCTCCCAGGTCACATCCCTGCCGCCCGTGACATAGCCGCCGGCCAGCCCGAAGGTGAGAACCTCCGAAGGCATGAAGGCAACTGCCAGATCGAACTCGTTCAACTGACCGGAGACGTCCAGCATCTCCTCGCCTGTCTTCACGTAGGCAGCGTCCCTGATGATGCGGTCGTAGCTGTAACCGAAGATCGCAGGTACCCTGTAGCCTGCGGCGAAGGCCACCGATCCGGGCAGCCCGGATATTCCCCGGAGGGCCACGGCGGCTCCTCCGGGGAAGAAGGCCATTTCCTTGTTGAAGGCTATCTCCGATTCCCCTATGGAACTCTCGAACTGGTCGTAGACCCTCCTGGTACGCTTCTCTACGATGAAATCAGCGCCGCCCGAGAACTCCACGAGAAGCCCGTCTTCGGACAGTCCCAGCAGAGAGGGATTCTCCAGCATGCCCAGGGCGGAGGTTTCCATGAAACCGGACCCGCCCATTGCATATGACACGGCTGACTGCGAGCCCAGGGGCTCACCCAGCCACATCACCTCGGGCAGTCCGGCGGTAACCGTCATTAGCGATATCATTCCTGCTGCGATAATGCTCATTGTTCCTCCACCCTACCAGCGGAAATCCAGCTGACAGCGGATCCCGTATTCAGTAGCATGATCGATGAAATCCCTCACCGGGCTGTCAGGGTCGCCCTGGTAGTAGAAGCTGTCTTCAGGGTCCGGCCTGTACAGTCCGGTCCTGGGGTAGAAAGTGTCTTTTCGAAGAACCCTCAGCCTCAGCTGAAGATTGTCGGATAGGTTGTTCTTGATCGTCACGTAGAATTTCGTCCCGTCACCGTCGAGGAAATCGATCCCGGTATCCTCGAATTCCCACTGGCTCATGCCGTCGGTGGACCAGAGGGTTGTCCCTCCGAGGACGGAAAGGGCTTCGCTGAAGTTGTGCTCCCACCTTGCGGCCAGGTAGCCGCCTGACATCAGTCTGTCGTCGCCGTAGAGAGGATTGGGGGTCAGCTCCACCATTCCCACCCTGAGCTGGACATCAAAGAAATCGCTTCCGCTTGGAAGGAAGAACGTCCTGAATGTGTACTCGGTGGTGCGGGACGTCGTAGGCACAACATCATGCATCTTGGTCTTATCCTGGAACTTGTACTTCAGCCTGAACCTGACTGTAAAATCAGGCCTGTATTCCACCTCCCCCTGGAACCTGTAGTTGTCGAAGCCGTACGGTATGGACCTCCACAGATCCAGATACACCTTGGTGAAAGTGATGCTGCGGCTTACCTGGAAACGGCTCTCGATGTACATGCCCTCCTCGGGTTTCGGGGCGGGCCACTGGGCCAGCTGGGAGGAGAGGGGGTCGTTGAGGTAGTAAGGTTTCTCGAAGATCGTGTCATCGTATCGCAGCTGCTCCGCGAAACCGCGGTTGTAAGGGTTGTTGAAGCCCAGGTCGTAGTGGCGCCATATACCTAGCAGGTAGAAGTAATCGTTCTGCCACATTCCCCTTGCCAGTGCGGCCATGGACTCGTTGTCCTGGCGCACCATCTCACCCTCCAGGCTTACGTTGTCGATGATGGTCTGGGCCGATAAGCCGACGAATGAGGATGATTCCCCTGCTTCCAGGACATCGTACTCCGGGCAACCCCAGACCTGGGCGTCGCCGGGAATGTCCATCGTCCCTGCATCGGGGACCAGTGAATCGCTGTAGCTGATGTTCATGCCTCCGAGCCCTATCGCCGTGCCGAAGGGGAGGAGGCCTCCGAAGTCGTAGAAGCCGTAGCCTCCGTAAGTGGTCTCCCTGACCACATCGGCGTAGGGGGAGGTCCTGGTGGCCGACATGAAGAGGATGTTCGGCGTACCGTCGATATCCCTGATGGCGTCCCTGGACGCGCTGGAATAGAAGCCGTATCCGAGGAAAGGTCCCTTCTGGACCTCAAGGGCACCTCCCACCATGGCGAACTGCCTGGTGGAGGTGAGATCGGGGTAGAGACCCCATGTCCTGTAGGTAGACCTGTACATCATCTCGTCGGAATTGTCTATCAGCAGCCCCTGCCCCAGGGACAGGTGGTAGTTGCCCAGGACAGCCTGTCTTACCGCTCCGATGTTCTCTATGGAGGCGAATCCCTTTGCCACGTCAAAACGCCGGTTGAGATCACCCAGGTCAAGGTCGTCGAACAGACCGAATCCCGAAGAGGAGTTCCTCCCCCTGGAGAGCCTGGCCCCTCCCCTGAACCTGTCGCCCAGTCCCACGCGGACCCGGTGTTCCCAGGCGGTTGTGTTCACAGCCTGCAGAAGCTCCTGGCGCTCGTCACTTATCCTCTCCATCCATGCGACGCTGTCTGATTCCGAATAGCCCCTGCCGCCGGACATCATGTCGTACTCGGCCGATCTGAGTTCGCCCAGCATGGTCCCCAGTCCCTCTTCGTCGTAGAACCTTCCATCGCCCCCGTCAACCACGACCCTGTAGCTGCCGAAGAATTCCATGGAACTCAGGTCCAGGTCCCTGATGGAGATGAAGTCACGCATGTTCCTGTAGCCGTAGTAAGTGAGGTTGTCCACGTTCCGCAGTGATGTTACGCTTGAGACTGGACCGAGGGTCTTGAGTCTGGTCTCGACCGCCGCAGCGTCCACAAGGCTCACCCTGTCAAGGCTGCGAAGCTGCCACGATGTTGCGGAATTGATGGGAATGGGCCGGATGAGATAGTTCTCCCACATGTCCACCGCGGCGTCACCTGGACCATCCTCGGTGGCCAGTCTCTCCATGACGTTCATAACCTGCTGGGATACCATTCCCTCGGGGGGAGGGACCACAACGCACCTGCTCCTCAGGTAGTCAAGCTCCCGCGGACCGAAGCCCGGTATCCTCATCACATCGTATATGCTCTGGAGACCGCCCGTTTCGTATATGTACTCGTAGAGTTCCTCCGCCTGAAGGGCGGTGAGGCCCGGCAGCCCCTGCAGCTCCTCCAGGGTTGCGGTGTTCAGATCGAACCCACCGGGGACGGCCAGACCAATGCATGCTGCCAGTACCAGACTAGAAATCATAGGTCACCCCGAACTGGTGGGTCAGGTCCAGCTGAGGATGAGTGATGACGGCGTAGTCAAGGAGGATCCCGCTCACCGAGGTCTCCAGTCCCCCGGAGATCGTGACCGGGCCGCTCTGGACCCCGGCCATGACCGTGAGGGGCCCCAGCGGAAGTGCCTGACCAACATGGACCCTGGTCCCGTCAAGTTCGCGGGAGAACGTCAGGGCGGAGATCATGCCGCCGGAAGGCTCGTAGCGTAATCCGGCGTCCATCCTTCTCTTCAGGTACTCCCCGCTCTCCCCAATCCTGGCCTGGAAGGGGTTACGTATCGAAGCCGCCAGGAGCCACCTGTCGTACATCCTGACCTGAAAACCGGCGTTGACAGCGAAAGCTGTGGCGCTGCCGTACTCCGATACGCCATCGGCTATCTCCGCCCTGCAGATGACAGGCTGGATCCCGAAGGACATGTCATCGGTGAGCATCCCCGCAAAGGTAACGGCAGCCATCTGTTCATTGTAGAGCTCTCCACCGAAGTAGCGGAGGCTGAGACCAGCCTTCCACCTTCCGGTCAGGGGAAGCGTTCCGTCCGCCCCGTAGGTCCCGAAATCCATGTTCGAGAAGGGGAGCCTTCCGGAGAAGGTAGCCGTGATGGTCTCTGCGGAGGCGATGGAGGCCGGGTTGAAGAGAACGGAACCTGTTCCGAACAGGACCACGCCGGTTCCCCCCATTGCCTGGGCGGCTACGCCGATCTCGAGCTCCTCGAACGCTGCGGTCGCCTGTCCCGCCATGGCGAGCAGGATCAGAAAGAATACTGTGATCTTGATACGCATATGTGACACCTCAATTCAGCGGAGCGGCCACCACCACCGTCTCGGTGGTGGTATAGCGCTTGCCTTCAGAATCCACGCCTTCCAGAAGCACCAGGTAGGGACCCATTGAGAGGAACTCGCCGGAATCATCCGTGCCGTCCCACTGGACCACGTCACCAGCGGGTCTGGATTCGGCCAGGTGCGCCACATCCTTTCCCGCCCTGTCGAACACGGTCACGGAGAAGGACATGTCAGAGGGTCCGCCGTACTCCAAGTTGACCGTCTCTCCCAGTACAGGTGCGAAGGGATTTCCTGTCAGCACGGTGAGATGGAATCCGTCGGAGATCGACGGCTGGTAGACCTGCAGGTCCGACTGATACCTTGGAAGCAGCTGATAGCCGCTGTCGTAGGGAGGTTCGGAGTCGTACTGCCCCCCTATCCCCTTCATGAAGAGCCTGGTGCCTGCGGATATGCCGGAAACGCTTATCCCGGTAGTGGAGTTGACCCGGACGGCAACGGCGGTCTGTCCGTTCCATACGGTGAAATTGTAACCGCCCCCGGCTGACTCCGGACTGTTGGCCACGGTAACCCACTGTCCCTGGGCGCTGTTGCCCAGTGCAAGCAGAAGCCCTTCTACACCTTCGGTGACACCCTGGTTCAGTCCCAGCTGCAGGGGATCGGGTACTCCCGGGAAATCCAGGTAGGTGAAATCGGAAGGACTTGCCGGTGATATCTCGACGAGACCGTTGTACTGCTTTATCTCACCCGTGATCCTCCATCTCTCCCCGGCCAGAATGGGACCAGGGCTGGCGGAGTCGTACGCGTACACATTTATTCCCGCGGTCTCATCCTGAACGTAGAAACTCAGTCCTGTCTCGGAGAAGAGGGTGCCCTCGCAGGTGGCCGTGCCCTCAATAGTGAGGATCTCGCCAAGGTGATCGGGAATCCCGTCACCGTTCAGGTCCTCCCGGGCCTCCTGAATGGTCACTGTCTGGGCTCCCGACAACCCGATGAAAATTGCCAGGATCAGTACCGGGAAACTGTTCTTCATCGTCTCCCCTTTCTTGATTGCATTTGATCAGTCAAGCTCGGATTCCAGTTCGGCATCGGAGAGACTTGCGGCCCTCTCCAGGGCTTCCTCCGCGCTCATTCTGCCGTATAGCGCTATCTCCACGGCCTCGGAGAGGAACATCCTTCCGTCGTACCAGAAGGTTCCCTGAGGCTCGAAATACGCGTATTCCACCTGCAGCATGACATCCTCCAGACCGGGGTACTTCCTGAACAGCTCTAGTACGGCCGGATGTGAAAGCGAGCTGCTGGTCGCGGGAATGTAACCTGTGGCGGCACTCCACCGCGCCTGCTGCTCCGGCTCGGTGAACCACTTGATGAACTCCCAGCCGGCCCGTATCTCTTCAGGGCCTGACCTGAACAGTATGACGTTCGTCCCAGCGATTATCACGGCTCTCTCCCTTCCGGCCGGAAGGGGAGCTATGCCCAGGGTGAAAACCTGTTCGCCGCTGTTCTCCATCCTCTCGATGCTGCTTTCCAGGAAGGCCATCGATACGGTGGAGCCCTGCACCAGTCCCACCTTTCCCTCAAGGAAATCGTTCTGATGGGTATAGCCGGAGGATATCCTCGCCGAACTGTCCTCATGTATCAGGTCTATCAGCAGCTGAAGGGCCTCTATTCCCTCGGGTGAATTGAAGGCGGTCCGTGTGCTGTCGCTGTTCAGAAGGGCTCCCCCGTTCTGCAGGAGCAGATTCTCGAACATTCCCACGCCGGGATCGAAGGCGGTCCCCCACCTGTCGGAATCATCCAGCAGGTCACCGTCGCCGTTGCCGTCAAGCGTGAGGGAATCAAGGACCATGCGGTAACTCTCCCAGGTATCGGGAGGGGACAGCCCCAGGTGTTCCATCAGCTCTTTGTTGTAGTAGATGGCCTGGACGCTCTTGTTGAAGGGAAAACTGTAGATCCGGCCTCTGTAGGTGTTGTTCCGGCGGAAAACGCTGAAGAAGTCGCTGTTCCATCTTTCCGCAATATCCGGTGAGTCCAGCTCCATCAGCGAATCCAGGGGAACCAGCGCCTCTCCCCTGATCAGCTGTGATGTCCATGTCTCGTAGGCCTGGGCAACCACGGGTGGATCGTCCGCCATGACGCTGGCCAGTATCTTCTGGCACAGCGCCCTGTAGTTCCCCATGCTTACTGGAACGACCTCTATTCCAGGATGTGTTTCGTTGAACTCGGTGATGAGGGTGTCCTCCAGATATTCACCCAGGGGCCCTCCCATTGCGTGCCAGAACTCCACCCGTACCTCATGGTCGCCGTTCCTGGAACCCTCCCCGCAGGCCAGCGCGAGTATCATCAGGAGAATGGGAAAGGATATTCTGGACAGATTCGACCTCCTCAGGTGGAACCGGATGACACAGGCTAGTATACTACCTTGCAGAATCCCCTACCAGAGACCTGAGGGGTCAGGATTCCTCGCAGCAGCAGCCTCCGGAGGGACAGCTTCCTTTCTTCTCTCCGCAGCTTCCCTGGCCGCTTTTCCCGCCCTTCGCGTAGTCCGTGGCGTGGAACCCGGATCCCTTGAAGATGATTCCCGAACCGGTGCCCATCTTCCTCTGGGCGATCCCGCCGCACTCGGGGCACCTCCTTGGTTCTGAATCGTTCATCTTGTGGAACTCGTCGAAGGTGCAGCCGCAGCTTTCGCACCTGTATTCGTAAGTTGGCATTTCGGGTATTCCCTTTCAATCGTTGCTCAAAATACTGATGGCACCCTCCGTACAGGTGCCGGCACAGGCGCCGCATCCGGAGCAGTTCCTGCCGATCCTGGCCTTCCCGCTCCGGTCAAGCCTTATACATCGGCGCAGGCAGGTGCTCCGGCAATCTCCGCAGCCAAGGCAGAGGGCCCTGTCCACCACTGCTATCCTGAGCGGTCTCGGCCTGCAGAACAGGCCCTTTCCAGGATATCCCTCCGCTTTTTTTCCAAGCATCATCCTCAACCAATCGGCTGGAAACCGGTTCCGGCAGCAATCGTATGGCAATAATCGTTCCAGAACGCATGCACCCCTAATCTCCTGTTAGAGTAAGATTTATAGAACTACCGACTCGGTCCTCCGGCGACGGTGCGCCAAACAGGCATAGGACAGGCAAGTCAATCCCTACCATGAGGACCGTCATCCGGAATCACCATCTCATCCTCGTTCTCTGCGATCCTGCTCACCTGTGAAGCGGTCACCCCTTCCCTGACAGCCACCAGCAGACCCACAATGATCACGGGCATGAACTGAGTGGTGTGGAAGATGAGGGCCAGGACCCTGGTACTCTCCTGGCTGATGCCGATGAGCCCGGGAAGCACCAGGACGAGAGCTCCGTGCACCGTGCCGGCACCCGCCGGAGTGGGTATCAGCATACCAAGACCCGCCAGGACCAGGATAAGGACCGGGTAGTACCAGAGCATATGCATATGCATCGCCCGGAAGACCGGAATGACAGACAGGGTAAGGGTTCCCCATACCAGGATGGAGTAGATGCTGACCTTCAGTGTATCCCTCCAGTCCCTGAGTATTTCCAGGCCCTCCGAGAAAGATATGAAGATCTTCTCGGCCTTCAGGGCGAGTGAACCCAGACCCACCCATCTCAACGGAGCGGACAGGGCTCTCGCCGACCGTTCCCTGAACCTCCTCAGCGATACCAGCATTGCAAGGACCGCTATGTACATCAATCCTGCGGCGGCCAGGCCCAGTCGCGTGGTCCCATCGAGCCTTCCCCAGAGAACAGCCAGGACAACAAGGGTCATGGCGGCAAGGGTGAGACCGTCGAATATCCGCGCCAGCACGACGGTTCCGAATGAGCCGGCCCTGGAAAGACCTGTCCTTCGGGACAGCAGCAGCGCCCGCAGAATCTCCCCCACCCTGCCGGGGAGCAGGGTGTTCACGAAGAAACCCGTGATCAGAGGACCGGCAGCATCACTGGATGATACTCTGCCAATCGGGGAAAGCAGCTTCCTCCACCTGAGTATCCTGAACATGTAGCTGAGAACAAGTGGAGGCAGGACCAACGCCAGCACCGGCCACTGCATCTCCCTCAAGGCCCCCAGCAGCGCTTCGGGATCGGTCTTCCTGTATGTCAGGTAAAGGGCCGCTCCGGCTATCAGCAACCCGGGTACCAGGTGTTTCCAGACGGCCCCCTTCTTCAATCAGACACCATCATCCCTGGCACAGGCGCTTTCCACGGCCTGGCAGATGGCGTGTCCGGCAACCAGCAGAGCCTCCTGCACATGGCAGGTCTCGCTGGACGAGGCCTTCACGCAGATGTCCGCAAGGACGCACAGGGCTCCGCCTGATTCTCCGGTGAGGCCAAGGGTCCTCATATCCAGTTCCTTCGCCTTCTCTACGGCCTTCAGAACGTTCTCCGAATTGCCGCTGGTGGATATGGCGACCAGAAGGTCGCCGGGTCCTCCAAGGGCCTCCACCTGTCTGGCGAACACCATTGTGAAATCGTAGTCGTTGGCTATGGCTGTGACTATCGCCGAGTTCGAGGTGAGAGCCACGGCGGGAAGCGCCCTTCGCTCCATGCGAAACCTTCCCACAAGCTCACCGGCGAAATGCTGTGAATCGGCGGCGCTGCCACCGTTGCCGCAGAAGAAGATCGTCCCTCCGTTCCTGACGGTATCGATACACAGTTCGGCCGCCTTCTTCACAACCTTGGGATTCAGGGAAGCTACCGCACTGCAGGCAGACCCCAGGTAATCATCGATATCTGACATCGCTCTTCCTCCATCTTTCAAGTGCATCCTCCATGTCGGGCAGGGAGACCTCCCTCGAGGTTCCGAGGACTGAATAGAAGGGCCTTGGAGCATCAAGTTCGAGATCGGACCAGCTCACTTCCTCCACTGTACCGCCGGAAGACCGGGCGAAACGGGTCGCCAGCTCGGCAGGGGTGATGCCGGGACTGTTGACCAGGTGGAAAAGCCCTCCGGCCCCTGCGGAAGTCAGCCTGACGATAGCGTCCGCAAGGTCGGGGGCATAGGTCAGACAGGCCCTCTGGTCGCACACCGCCCTCACCCGGCCCCGGTGCGCCAGGCTCCTGTATATGAACGGACACAGTCCCGTATCTCCGGAGAACATCCATGAGGTCCTGACGACTATGTTCTCCGGCCCGGCATCCAGGGCCTCTCTCTCTCCGAGAAGCTTGCTCTCTCCGTACCTGTTCGAGGGGCATGTCCGGTCACCCTCGATTATGGGGGTCTTCATTCCGGCCGATCCGGTGAAGACATGATCGGTGGATATGGTGAGGAGCCTTCTCCCTGTGCCGGCAAGGTTGGCCACTCCGTCCCTGTGGACTTTCATGGCGATCCCGGGTTCCCGCTGGCAGAGGTCGACATCGGTGATGGCTGCGCAGTTTATGATCCATCGAGGATCGTACTCGTCCACCGCCGCCAGCACAGAGTCCACGGAAGTGATGTCCACTTCCGGGAGGTCGGTACCTGCAGCCCTTCTTCCCAGCAGGGCCATTAGAGCCCTGCCCAGCTGTCCTTTCGCACCGGTGATCAGAAACTCAGCCACCATTCAATATCCGGTCCGATCTGCAAAACCGTTTCGGCCTCGGGGGTCATCCTGCCGGATGTGCTCTGAGAGCAGATCCTCAGCGATCATTCGACCATTGAGGGTTCCTGGAACTATAAGGCGAGAACGATGCTCAAGTAAATGACGGACCTGGATGAGAGCAAGCACGGGCCGCTGGGAATGCAATCAATTTGGGGGTGCAGGATATCCTCACTGAATGCGATGAGCTCACCGAATCAGCGACAGCCTGCTCGAGACCGGCACGACACAGGCTATGAGTTCGCAGATGCAGACTCCGGAAGGCTCTCCGGCAGTATCTCATGTCATCGTGCCGGTGCCAGAATCCCTTACGCATCGTACGAAATTGTATATCCTCACCACGTCGCCCTGGGGACCATGGCCATGGGGGTACCGGGAAGGATCGCCTGTCTTCGGGTCGCTCCTCTGAGCGCCGGCCCCGTGAACGTCCCGGAGTAGCCGGGAGGTCGAATCCGGCGTCATCATCCAGCCCAGCGCCTCGCCGAAGGCTATGTAGACCGCAAAGCCGCCGTCATCCCCGGGCATCGCCGACCGATGGGTGGTGCCTGTCCAGTAGAAACCGAAGTTCGGGCCGCCGCCTTCGTCAGTGATCAGGGTGCAATCGAAGACGGGATCAATGGCCGGTGAGCCGGTGGCCTGCATCGATCTCTCATAATCCACGATACTCTGAAGCTCATGGGCGTTGGGAAGCCGCCAGTCATCGTATCCTGCCAGGCAGAGGTCCTCGGCGAATGCGAGGGCTTCCTCCCAGTTCCTTCCCGTGCCGTCGTCAGCCTGCTGCCACATCAGCCCGGTGGCCGTGTCCGTAACGGTACCGTCGCCGTTGTCTACGAACTGGTTCTGGCCGTAACAGTCGCTTCGAACGTATCTCACGAAGGATCTCATCAGGAAGGTCCGCCCTGGAGGACCCACCTCCCGGCTGGGGTAGCCCTTTATCCTTCCGTCGGCGAAGTTCACTCCAAAGGCGGTGGAATCCCCGTTCATCGTCAGTCCCCGGTAGGCAGTGGATGACCAGTACTGGGCATCGATGAGCCTTTCTCCTGCAAGGGTGTCGCCGTACTGGAACTCGAAATAGTCGGTATCGATGAAGGGTATCAGGTTCTGCGGGTCAGGTCCGCTCGGATCGGTGCCGCTGAACCTGATCAGCGAGTAGAGTTCCTTGATGGTCGGCAGCCTCCAGTCGCTGTATCCTCCTATGCCGCAGGTGTCCGCACCGTTCACGGCTTCTTCCCAGGACATCTTCTCCGGGGGAAGCCCCTGCTGCCACATCAATCCCGTGTTCAGATCAGTGACCGTTCCGTCGCCGTTGTTCGCATAGGAAGGCTGAAGTCCGCAGTAATGGGCGTCCTGACCGTAGAAGGACTCGCCGGGTTCCGGCATTCCGATAACCGATACGGTATCGAAACAAAGTGACTGGTCGGTGTCCGGCAGCGGGTAGGGGACCGCCGCCGCCAATGCCGGTGCGGCGATCAGCATGAAAAGACCCGTTGCATCCCTGACCCGTTTCTTCCATGCGCCCATCTGATCCTCCTCTTCAAATCCTCTTCATTATCGTCGGAGTAAGGATCACAGGACTGCGTATGCAGTTAATGAACGGGATGTAACAGAATGTTACGGCCGTGAACCTTCAGCTGGCGCTGCGTCAGGTCAGTTCCTTCGAATCCCTCTGGGGTTCGATGACCAAACCCGCACATGAACCTTTGACACAGCTGAGAAGTACATGCGCCGCCGGACGGTCCCGCAGGCCCACCGGCTGGAGCCGCACCGGGCCGAGACCCCAGGTGGAGCATCCCAGGAGCATATCAGGCAGCATGCAGGGCCTGCCCACGACTATGAACTCACCGCCGGGCAGAAGGAGGTGGGCCGCCGCCCTTATGAAATGATGCAGGAGCATGTCGGACCCGCTTCTTGAAAGAGCCCTGTCCCCGTCCGGGCTTACCTTTCCCCTGCCAAGCGTTCCAAAGGGAGGATTGGTGATCACCGCATCCGCCACCGCTCCGGCGAAGGCCATGGGCACGTCCTCCACATTACAGCATACGCAGTGAACTTCATCCACCGCTCTTCTTCCCTCGAGGGATCTCATCATCACCCTGAGCGGGGGAGTACGAGCATCGATACCGATCCAGCGGCACCCCGGATTCCCCCCTGAAGCGGCTTCTATGACCCCGCCGCTGCCGCAGCCCAGCTCTACGACGGTGGATCCGGGTGGTACGGAGACAAAAGAGGCCAGAAGGAGAGTATCCGTGGTCACCGGCGCCCCCGTGTCGCGGCCCGGCATTCGGTTTCCTACCTGAATGTGGCTTTGGCGACACCCCAGGTGTAGTGGTCACCGGTGTAACCGTCGGGCCTGTAGTCGAACCAGCTCCTGATGGACCACAGACCGTAGGTGTCCTCCACCATGAGGAACTTCACCCGCCCCCGGGCCGGATTTTCCCAGCCGGCGTAATCACTCCCGGCTGCCACTATTTCGTAGTCCCTCCAGATGTCCGCGGAATCGGTGGGGGCTACCGGGTCGGGAAGCTCCGGAACCTGGTTCATCACCACGTAGACAAGGCTGTCTACCGGCAGACCTGATCCCGTTACGAAATTGTAGATGTTCATCAGGGTGCTCTGCTCCACCTGATAGTCCCAGTTGCCGAAATTCCATGAGCCGCCGAACTCCGTCGTGTCAGCACCGTCGGCGATGAACATGTACGAGGAATCGCAGCAGGCCATGGTTATGGCGATCGACCGTCCCTCCATGGCGTTCTCGAGGTTCACCACCACCGTGGAGGGAGAGTAGGGCTGCTGCCAGGGTATCTCCTCCCCCGGGTCCGGGTCCTCGGGATCCCTCGGTTCGAAGAAGGAGCAGGACATGACGGTAATGGCCGCGACAACTGACAGGACGATGATACTGCGATATCTCATATGCTCTCCCGACTAGAACTGATAGTTCAGCCCCACCGAGGCTTTCCAGTAGCTCTCCCTGTCATCCCTGGAATAGAAGGAACGTGTGAGGCTGAGATTGAGGATTCCGTTATGCAGGTTCATCCTGGTCCTCAGACCGAGATGGTGAATGTGCTCCACTCTCGAGGGAATCGTCTGGGACAGGTAGTTCCTCTGCTGGTACTCCCAGGCATAGCTGGGCGTAAGCCCGATGTTGCTGCTCACATGGAAGCCCAGGTTGAACTTGATGATATTGTTGATGACTTCCTCTGACCTTAGGAAGACGGAGTTCGAATAGCTTCCCTGGTCCTGGAAACGAAAGACATGGCTGATACCAAGGAGGGTGCTGTCCGGGGACACCCTCTGGAAGGAGCTGTTGGTGGTTACCCTCCTGAAGAGAAGGTCAGAGCCTGCGGTGGATGTCTCCGGAAACAGGAAAGTCGTGTAATCGGCACTGAACTGGACCGACTCGTCCAGGGTCCAGTCCCCTCCTGCGTCGTACCTGATGCCAGGTTGGATGCTGTAGGTGGATGACCTCTTGCTGTTGCCCGACTGCTCCGACATTATGTATATGGTCTCCCTGCTCTGGCCCTGTATGATCGCGTCGAGAGTGATCCTGCTGCTGAGGGGTATCTCCGAACTGAGGGACAGGACCTGCCTGGTCTGGTCGTAGTCGAAATTGTCGTTGCGAAGGATGCCCATCTCGGTCCAGGTCCCGTATGTATCTCGTTTAAGCAACTGTATGGCCCTGTAGAAGCTTATCCTGCAGTCACCCGGAGTGTAATCCACTGTGGCTGAGAACATGCGGTCGTCATCAATGTAATAGACGTCGAAAAGTTCCGGCTCACCGATGGATGTCCTCTTCTGGTCAACCCTGAGAACATCCCGGGAGAGGCTGAAGTTCAGCCTGAGGTTCTCCAGCATCTGGTAACGCAGGGAGGATGAGATGTCCCTGCTCCTCTCCTTCCTGTCGAGGACGTCCCCCTGCGTGCTTGAGGAATCAGGATCTGAGTACTCGTAGAACCTGTTGGAGAAGGTCCATCCTGTTGATATCTCCATGGAAATGTTCTCAAAAGGTACAGGCACAACCAGCGCCAGGTTGCTGGCCAGGTCATCCTGTCTCTGTGTCCGGTTTGAATCATTGTAGGTGGTGAACAGCTTCGAGGCCCTGGCCTGAACCTCCAGGCTTCCGCCCTCGAACAGCCGGGGAAAATCGTAGCTGGCCCTCAGGGAAAGATTTTCGTTCCCGCTGTCCTTCTGGTATCCCAGGGTCCTGTGCTCCCCCAGGGAGACGCTTCCGCTGAGGCCCTGGAAGAGGTTGTGGTTCATGGATATGTCAACGTTCCTCACCCCTCCCTCATCGTAGCCCGTTATGGTGCTGTCACCTGAAGGGTTCATGTAGTCCACAAAATGGGCACCAAGGCTCATGTTGACCGAGAGCCACGAATAAGGCGTATAGCGCACCTGGCCCGATGTGGTGTTGCTGAGACGGTCCCTTATCAGGTCTCCGTTCTTCTCTTCGGAGCTGATGACACGGGAGAGGTTGAGGGCCAACTCTATCCCCTGTATGGGGGTGAAGGTGAGACTGGCGGTGCCCGATCTTCCGTCCACGAACCTGTCAAGGTCACTGTTCTTCTCACCCGTGAAGGTTGCCGTTGCGTTCAGGGCAATCCTGCTGGTGAGCTGCTGGTAGAGTGAGATGGAATTCATCAGGTTCACACGGTCCTTGACCTGGTCGAGTTCGATGTTGTATCCCATGGTGATCGCCGAGGCGATTCCCGCCAGCAGCGTCAGTATCAGCCCCGCGTTTCTCATGACATGGCCTCCGCCATGGCCAGGAAGCGGTCCGGAGGGACCTGCTCCGCCCTGAGGTCGGGATCAACCCCCGCGGAACTCAGGAGCCCGCAGGCCTCTTCCCTGTTCATGATGGTCTTCAGGTTGTTGAATATCGTCTTCCTCCTCTTCGCGAAGGACACTTTCACCAGCCTTCTGAAACGGGAGTAGGTATCACCCGAAGCCAGAGGCTCACTTCTCCTGTTCAGGACCAGTACCCTGGACCTGACCTCGGGGGGCGGGAAGAAGTCCTCCTGTATGGCATCCAGAAGTACCTCCACCGTGAACAGCGGCCAAATCTGAAGTGAAAGTTTACCGTAATCCCTGCCGCCGTCAAGTGCCGCCAGCCGCTGAGCGACTTCTCTCTGCAGCATGATCACCGCCATGGTGACATGCCTGAAGCCGTCCTCAAGCAGTCTGAACAGTATGGGGGACGAGATGGAGTAGGGCAGATTGCCCGCGATCGTTGAGAAGGGGAAACCCGGGATGGCGGACGGGTCCAGTTTCAGGAAATCACCGTGAACCACGGTCAGGGACCGGCCGGAGAATCTCTCCTTCAGGAAATCAGACATCCTGGCCGATATCTCCACCGCCGTTAGTGATCCGCACCTGTTCAGCAGTTGCTCAGTAAGCGAACCCAGTCCGGGGCCTATTTCCATCGTACTGCCCTCTTCGGGCACAGCGGCCGCTATCTTCCTGGCGATGGAGGGATTGACAAGGAAGTTCTGCCCCAGGTCACGGTCAGGCCTGAGTCCCAGGCGATTCAGATTGCGTCTGACCTCCGGCAGCAGCATCATCTGACCCTGAAAGGGAGACCCAGGGATCCGGCAAGTTCACTGACCGACCCGATGTCGACACCAGGATACCTGACAGCCGTGGCTTCCAGCCGGACACGGGCCCCTGCCAGCTGGATGAAATCCATCAGGCTCTTCCAGGCCCCCGGATCCTCCGGCCGGCACAACCTGGAATACTCCTCCTCTGATGATGCGTTGAGACTCACACTGACGGCAGCGAAGGGTTCCAGCATGTCCAGTACCTGGCCGATGGACATGTTCAGCAGACAGGTGCCGTTGGTGTCGAGCCTGACGCTGTAACCCTTTCCGGACGCGGCCAGGGCCAGTTCCCGAAGCAGCAGAGGTCTCATGGTCGGTTCGCCGTAACCGCAGAAGACAAGCTCCCTGCCGAATCCTTCCGGGAGAAGGGCCGCAATGCCCCTGAGCCTTCTTTCCTCGGGTTCACCCGCATGCCTGAGGTAATAGCCACCGAGCCCGTCGGTCCTGTCCCTGATGCAGAACCTGCAGTGATTGGCGCACCTGCCGGTGATGTTCATGTAGAGGTTCCCGAAGACTCGATAGATAAGGTCCGTTCTTCTATGCTCACACAGCTGGAAGGCTTTCATGGAGTTGGACCTCAGCTGCCTCGCCGTGCTGTCAAGGTCCTCTCCCAGGGCCTCCGAGATGGTCTCCACCGTATAGACAAGATTGGCCGGCTCGTTCCTGCCGCCCCTGACCGGCTCCGGGGAAAGGTAGGGAGAGTCCGTCTCGGCCAGTATCCTGTCCTTCGGCAGGCAGGCCGCCATCTCCCTGAGCCGGCCGTTGCCGGCGTATGTGACAGGACCGGCGAATCCTATGTAAAAACCCCTTGCGCAGGCCTTCTGCGCCAGATCTACCGGGCCCGTGTAGCAGTGCATCACCACAGGCACAGTCACGTTCTCTCCAAGGGTGTCAAGAACCTGGGCCTCAGCCCCCCTGGAGTGGACGACCAGTGTGAGTCCGAATGCTTCCGCCATCTCGATATGCCTCAGGAAGGCTTCCCTCTGGCGTTCCTCTGCGGACCGTTCATGGTACAGGTCCATCCCTGTCTCGCCAACGGCTATCACTCCCGGACCGATAAGAACCTCGGGAATGCCCTCCATCCCAAAATCGGGACCGGTACCCAGATCGTTGGGATGGATCCCGGCGGCCGCGAAGACGCAACTTCGCGTATCCGACAGCCTGGATGCGGCGATACTTGTCTCCAGGTCTATCCCTGGAACGAGGAAGCAGGTTACTCCGGATCTGCCGGCGGCGGCCATCACTCCGTCCAGGTCTTCCCGGAAACTGCTGTCACAGAGATGGCAGTGTGTATCGAAGAGCCCTACGTTCTCCAGATCAGATCCTCTCTGGCGGGTCCGGTGGATACGGCCCTTACGGGAACACCGGTGAGTTTCTCAATGAACAGGACGTATTCCCTTGCGTTCTTCGGAAGGGCTTCCCAGCTTGTTTCGCCGGTAATGTCCTCCTGCCAACCCGGAAGGGTCTCGAAGACGGGAACATGCCTGCCCAGTCGCGCACCGGTCTCGAAGAGAGTGAGATCGATCTCAGGGTCCAGCTGGTACTTCTTGCAGACCATGAGTTCCGGGAACCCGCTCAGTACATCGAGCAGGGTGAGTACTGTCCAGGTGCTGCCGTTAAGCCTGGCAGCATAACTGGCCAGAACACCGTCGAACCAGCCGCACCTTCTCGGTCTTCCGGTGGTGGCTCCGTACTCGTTGCCCTTCTCCCGTATCCTGTCCCCGAGTTCATCGGTGAGTTCCGTTGGAAACGGGCCGTTGCCCACCCTGGTGTTGTAAGCCTTCATCACGCCCACCACTTCGTCAATCATGACAGGGCCTATGCCGAGGCTGACGCAGGCAGCGCCTGCGACGCAGGAGCCGCAGGTTACATAAGGATATGTTCCGTGGTCAGGGTCCAGCAGGGTTCCCTGGGCTCCTTCGGCAATAACGATGCCGTCGGAGCGGAGTATGCGGGAAATGACCATTGATACATCGCTGGCCCTGGTCACAAGATCGAGGGCGTGACCGTTGAACACCCCGGTCTCCTCCCTCAGTGCGTCTTCCTCTTCCCTTCCCAGCCCCAGCTGCCTTACGCATTCCTCGGCCATATCATTCGAACGCCTGGTAAAACTGCCGGGAATCGCGGCATCTTCAAGCCTGAGCCCCCTCCTGCTGAACTTGCGGACGTATGTCGGTCCGATACCGCGGCCGGTGGTACCCACGGAGTCTTCTCCAAGGCTGCTCTCATCGGTTTTCTCGAAGTACCTCGCAGCGGGATGGACAAGATGGACGTTGCCGGAGATGGTGAGCCTGTCATCCACGGGGAACCCCTCTTCCTCCAGACTCAGCATCTCTTCCGTAAGGGAGACAGGGTCAAGGACGCAGGATGCTCCTATTATCCCGAGCACCCCGGGACGCAGCAGTCCGCTGGGAAGCTGATGCAGGGCTATTCTGCGACCGTTCACCACCACCGTATGACCGGCATTGGCCCCGCCGGAGAACCTGGCCACCGCCGCGGCGTTCTCCGCCAGGTGGTCAACCATTTTTCCTTTTCCCTCGTCTCCCCATTGCAGACCGGTGACTATGGTTGCCGGCATTTCATCCCCTTCTTCCATCTGTTCACAGCTGCACCACCGCCTGAAAGATCCATCTCTTCAACTCCTCCAGTCCCTGTCCGGTCAGTGAAGAGACTGGTATGACCGGCCCCATATCCTGTGCGTTCCCCACCGAGGACGCAAGCTTCCCTCTTTTCAGCTTGTCCGATTTGGTAAGGGCTACGATGTAGGGTCTGCCCCGCTCCCGCAGGAAGTCCACCATGCCCATGTCGTTGGGAAGGCACGGGTGCCTGGCGTCAACGAGAAGGATGACTCCCCGGAGGGCGGTCCGTCCGATCAGATACTCCTCTATCCATCCGGTCCAGCGCATGCGCTCCATCTCCGGGGCTTTCGCGTACCCGTACCCCGGCAGGTCGACAAAATAGAAGCTGTCCGCCACGGAATAGATGTTCAGGAACTGGGTGCAGCCCGGTCTGGCACTTGTTCTTGCTACCTGGCGGCTTCCGGCGAGTCTGTTGAGGAGAGAGGATTTCCCGACATTGGACCTTCCTGCCAGGCATATCTCGGGCAAACCGTCAGATGGGAGATGTGAAGGTCCCGGGCAGCTCCTGACGAACCTGATGGAAAGGGGAGGCATCAGGCTCCCACTCTCAGCCGGCTCTGCCCGATTGCTTCTTCTTCTTTCCGGACTTGACTATAACGGGCCTGGACTCGCCCCTCACCACCTCGGATGAGATGATGAGCTTACGGACGTCTGTCAGACCGGGAAGTTCGTACATCGGCTCCAGGAGCAGGTTCTCAATGACCGACCTCAACCCCCTAGCCCCGCTGCCGGCCTGCTGGGCCTTCCTGGCTATTTCCTCAAGAGCGCCGTCGGAGAACTCCAGTTCAACATCCTCCAGCTCGAAGAGGTACTGGTACTGTCGCACAAGGGCGTTCCTGGGCTGGGTCAGAACCTTCACGAGATCCTCGGTGTCGAGATCGTCCAGAGCCACCAGTACAGGCAGCCTGCCCACAAGCTCGGGGACCAGACCGTACTTGACGAGGTCGTGGGATTCCACTGTGGACAGTACGCTGGGAAGCGATCCCTGCTGGTGGTCAAGTACGGCGGAAAAGCCAATGGCGTTCTTACGAAGACGCTTCTCCACGATCCTGTCAAGTCCGTTGAAGGCGCCGCCGCATATGAACAGGATATTACTGGTATCAACGAGGATGTTGTCCTGGTAGGGATGCTTCCTGCCCCCCTGGGGGGGCACGCTGGCCACGGTTCCCTCTATTATCTTGAGGAGCGCCTGCTGGACACCCTCGCCGGATACATCACGGGTGATGGACGGGTTCTCCGACTTCCTGGATATCTTGTCTATCTCGTCGATATAGATTATCCCCTGCTGGGCCGTGGGTACATCCATGTCCGTCACCTGCAGCAGACGGAGAAGGATGTTCTCCACATCTTCGCCCACGTACCCGGCCTCGGTAAGCGTTGTGGCGTCGGCGATGGCAAAGGGCACGTCCAGTATCCTGGCCAGTGTGCGGGCCAGCAGGGTCTTGCCCACTCCTGTGGGGCCCAGCAGGAGAATGTTGCTCTTCTCCAGCTCCACCTTGCCGGCTTCCCTTGACGACCGGAGCCGCTTGTAGTGGTTGTAGACGGCAACTGAGAGCACCTTCTTGGCCTGCTCCTGTCCCACCACGTAATCGTCAAGCTGCTCCTTTATCTCCGCCGGCGTCGGCAGCTCCTCCTTGAGGAGTTCGGGGACCTCCACCGTCTGTCCCGATTCCAGGTCGACAAGCTCGCTGCAATACCTTATGCATTCATCGCAGATATGGACCCCCGGGCCCTGTATCAGCTGATTGACCTCCCCAATGGGCCTTCCGCAGAAAGAGCATTTCTTGTCTTTACCCATCATTCAATCCCGTCAGCTCCTGGAGGAGAGCACATTGTCCACGATGCCGTAATCCACAGCTTCCTGTGCATTCATCCAGAAATTCCTGTCCGAATCCTTTTCTATCCTGTCCAGGGGCTGGCCCGTATGGTGCGCCAGGATATCGTTCAGGCTTTCCCTGAGCTTGAGTATCTCCCTGGCCTGTATCTCGATGTCGCTGGCCTGTCCCTCGGCCCCGCCCATGGGCTGGTGTATCATGACCCTTGCATGGGGGAGGATGTTCCTCTTCCCCTTCTCACCCGAAGCCAGAAGGACTGCTGCCATGCTGGCTGCGGTACCCATGCAGAAGGTGGCCACTGGAGGCTTTATGAACTGCATCGTGTCGTATATGGCGAGACCCGACGAGACCAGGCCTCCGGGACTGCTGATGTACATGTTGATGTCCTTCTTGGCATCCTCGCCCTCGAGGAAGAGGAGCTGGGCCACTATCAGGCTTGCGGTCTGGTTCCCCAGGGAGTCACCCACGAAGACGATCCGCTCCTTGAGCAGGCGGGAATAGATATCGTAGGACCTTTCCCTGTTCCCCTCACGCTCCACTACGAACGGTACGAATGTTGACATCAGGATCCTTCCTCTGCATCGGCAGTTGCTTCCGCTTCGTCGCTCTCCACCAGGGTCCATTTCCATGACGCTTCCTGGTCCTCATGGTCGCCTGCATGGGCAGTTTCCTCCCCGGTCGGCTCCTTATCGGTAATATCGGCCCTTTCGAGAATAAGTTCCAGTGCCTTCCTGTTCCTGAGCCTGTCCATCATCGAGGGTTCCGATTCCTCGGGGCTCTTTTCCTTCTCCATCTCCTCCGGCGTTACCTGGACGCTCTCTTTCTCCGCCACCGCCCTGAGAATGAGGAATTCCCTCACTTTATCCTGCGCGAGCTCCCTTGCGGCTTTGATCGTCCCCTCTCCGGGATCCTCTTCCCCGAGCCTGCCAAGGTAGTCCCTTGTGAGGTTGTTGACCATGTATACCGGAGGGTCGAAGGGATTGCTGGCAAGCAGGCTTTCGATAACGGTCCTCTCCTTCAGGTAGGCGACCTCCTGCTCATAGCGACTCTTCACACTCTCCTCCACCTTGTCCCGCAGCTCCTTCAGGCTCGAAAGACCCGCCGCCTTCTCGGCGAACGTGTCGTTCAGATCGGGCAGCATCGGGCGTCTGACATCGGTGATCCTGAACCTGTGGACGGGATTCCCGCCACTCTCCTGGTCGGGAGTCTCCATCCTCGCCGAGAAGGTGTAGCCCGGCTCGACTCCTGTAACCAGCAGGTCGAAGCCCTCGCCTATGTGGGAATCACCTATCCTGACGCTGAATTCCTGCGGTTTTCCGCCTTCCTCCGCAGGGGCAGCCTCGATCATTACCAGGTCCCCCTCCTGCGAGGGTCTGTCGACTGTCTCGAAGCTCATCAGCTTCTCCCGGAACGACTCCAGGGTCTTCGCCACCGCGTCCTCGAGATCCAGTGCAGGCACTTCGATGGAGATCCCGTCCAAGCCCTTGGGCTCAGGGGTCTCGAAGAGGGAAAAAGTCATCTCGAAGCTGTAGGGGCTGCCCTCCACCGGCAGCTCCACCTCATCGTCGGCTTCAGTGTCATCAAGTATCCAGTCCTGGTCCTCGATAAGCTTCGAGGTCAGGTCCTGCCTTATGGTATCGGCCACCTCGGCCTTGATGATGTTGCCGTATTGCCTGTCTACAATGGACCTGGGCACCCTGCCCGGACGGAAGCCGGGCATGTCCAGGTCCTTGGATATCTGCTTCCTTACCTTTCCGAACAGCCGGTCCACCCGCTCCGCCGTCTCGGTGAACCTCACCTTCCTGGTGTTTCCCTCTGACTTGACGATCTCATGCATTTGAAATTCTTCCGTTGTTCAGGATAAGTGGTGCGAGAGGGGGGACTTGAACCCCCACAAGCATAGCCTACCAGATCCTAAATCTGGCGCGTCTGCCAATTCCGCCACTCCCGCAGAGCCATTGTTATCGTAACCTGCGAATATGCTTAGAAGCAGTATTTGCGTCAAAGCGAAAACTGAGGCCGACCTGCCGCCGGAGAGAGCCGGCGGCAGAGTACTCAACTGCAGCTGAGAATGGTCAGTCCTGCAGCTCCCGGACCAGTGCGGCCTTCGAAGCACTAGTCCTGCAGTTCTCGGACTAGTGCGGCCT
>JAFGPK010000011.1 GCA_016936235.1 Candidatus Fermentibacteraceae bacterium
AAGGTGGGCTGCGAGGATCGGTGATCCGAAAGCGCCACCTCACCCACCCCGATGACCGGTCCGATGAGGGCGATGTCCTTCCTCACCGAGCCGGTGACAGTGGCCGGCGGGAACTGGTAGGACCCGCACATCATGAAGGCCGAGATCCCTTCGGCACAAAGCCCCAGGGTCTTTGCCAGCAACGTCTCGGGGTGCCTTGTCGCATCGTCGGTACCCAGCAGCCCCACCACCGTAGTGACGCCGGCGGCGGTTATCGATGAAAGCTGGATCTCCGGTACCCTGGTGGCGGGTCCACCCTCTCCGCCTCCCCCGATCACGTGCACATGAAGGTCCACGAACCCCGGGGTCAGGATCCGGTCCGATGCGTCCACGACATCCACGTCCAGTCCGGCGGGCACCGGTATGGAATCCCTGACGGCCACCACTTTCCCGCCGCAGAGAAGAACGTCCGCTCTGCCCCGGTCGAAAGGATCGAAAACCCTGCCGTTCCTCAGAAGAGTAAGCATGTTCTCCTCTTTCATGGTCATCATTCCCGACTGCGGGCCAGATTCCGTTCAGGAGCCCCGGCGCGGCCGGCAGGCTCATCCTCTCCGGACTCAGAATATATGCAGATTCTTCCTGCTGCCATCATCCGTTATCCTCCATTCCGTCTCTGTTGTGTTGCTGAGGAACCTCCTGTCATGGCTGACGAGGAGAAGGGCGCTTTCAAGCTTTGAGAGTGCTGCTTCGAGGCACTCGATCCCCGGCAGATCCAGATGGTTGGTAGGCTCGTCCATGATGACTATCCACGGATTCTCGAGAAGGCCGAGGCACAGCATCAGTTTCCTGGTCTCCCCCGGACTGGGCCGGGCGCTCTTCAGAAGAGGCTCGGGATCCGAGCCGAGTCTCCTGACGCAGCTCATAACGCTACCCATGACTTCTGGACCCAGGTCCCCGGCGGTGGAGAGGACTCGGGCGGACTGGTCCGCGGTGAGCTCCTGGGGGATGTACAGGAGCCTTCCCTCAGGAAGATCCATGCTTTCCACCAGAAGCCTGACGATGGTGCTCTTGCCGCAGCCGTTGGGACCGGTGAGCGCAATCCTGTCCTCAGGAAGCAGGGACAGACTCGGATGGTACAGACGCAGCTCCCCGATCTCGATGACCCCTTCCGGGAACTCCGCCAGGCTGTTCCTGTCGGACTTCTCACCCGGAAACTCGATCCCTCTGCTGTAACTCTTGCGGAAGGTGACGGACTCCATCCCCTCCTTTGCCCGGTTCATCCGTCCAAGGGCCGTCCTGCTGAGCTGTCCCGCCTTCTGGACGACACCGTCAACCCTGGATGGACCGTCCGCCCCCGTCATGCAGATCTCCCGGTAGGATATCCTCCTGCCGCTGCTCCTGGCCTGGACCGTCCTGGCGGCAAGCTGTTTGCGCCGGGCGTCACGCTTGAGTTGAAGGAACTTTTCCCTGGCCATCCTCCTGCGGTCACGGAGGGTTTCCTGCTCCCTCCTGTCTTCCCGGCTTGCCACGGAGTAGCCGCCCTTCCTGATGATAAGGCCCTCAGGGTTCATTATACCGCACCGCACTGAAAGGAAATCCAGCAAATCCCTGTCGTGGCTGACCAGCAGACCTGTACCCGCGAACTCCGCCAGGGCACCGCGGACCATGTCGCGGGCAGAGGTGTCAAGATGGTTAACCGGCTCGTCCACCGCCAGAATATCCGGTGAGGAGGAGAGTGCCACGGCCAGCTGAGCCCTCTTGCGCTCGCCGTGGGAGAGGGTGTCCCACCTATCGGGCCAGTCCCACTGAACACCGAGTCTCGCCATGAGATCCGGGTGCAGCCATGCGGAGACGAACTCCCGGAAACCTTCGGGAGGACGGTCCGTCCGCTGCATGCAGTAGAGAGCCCTCCCTGAGCGGATCACCCTCCCTCTGTCCGGCTTCAGGAGACCGGCGGTGAGCATCAGCAGGGTGGACTTGCCGCAGCCGTTAGCCCCGGCGATGGCGGTCCATCCGGGTCCTATGCTGAAGGAGATGTCGCTGACAGCCGGTGCGGGGCTGCCGGGGTACCTGTACGAAACCGATTCGAAAGTGAGTACTGATGCATCCATGATTTCCTTCCGGTCTGGAGTTCATCCAAGAGATTTCACCGGATGGAAATGAACATTGGTCCTCCCTGCGCGGGTTTTCATTGACAGGACTAAAATAACCCATTGATCAGAAAAGACCAGGGTTTCAGCCCCGGACCCTCCATACATGCACCACGGGCCGGTCGCCGTCCGCCCTGGGCTCGAGGACGTAGAGGAGTCCTCCCGCGCTGTCGAAGCAGCATGCTCCAAGCCTCTGGATGGCGCCGCCCCCGCCGTCCTGCCTGTAGAGAAGGCCGTCGACGCAGAGCTGGCAGCAGGGCTCGGGCTCCCAGGGCTCCATCTCACCTTCTGCCACCAGCTGAAGGGCCATCGGATCGTAGAAGAGAAGGACTGCCGCGAAGCCGCTGCTCCACCAGCCTCTCTGCTCGAAGGGGTAATCGGGAACAGGGGGGTAGGGAGGCTCCTCGGGCCAGACGACTCCGTTCTCGAAACCGTACCAGCATTCGCCCGTTCCCTTCGTGCCGGCAAAGATCACGGCGTCCCCAGCCGCGGAGGTCGCCCATGCGCATCCGCTCCACTGGTCAGAGTGATGGTAGGCGGGGAGCTTCATGCTGTCGGGGGCCGTGTAATCGCCGTAGCGGAGCAGCACGGCCGTCTCCAGCTCCGATCCCGCACGATCTGACATTCCCGCCGGGTCGAAGACGAAAAGGGAAGGGCCGCAGGCGCCCTGGCCCCCGTCCCGGAACCTGCCCGTGGCTATCCGGTCTCCCCCCGGAACCCTTCGGGACCAGAGCGCGGGAACGGGCGTCATGTAATCACATGTAAGGTAGTTCGGAAGACCTCCCACGGACCACAGTCCCGCCGGCTCCCGGGAGAGGTCAGTGGAGACCCACCCGTGGGCGGGACCGCTTTCACCCTCCTGCATGTGCTGTCCCCAGCAGAAGTAGAGGACGGGTTCACCGGAGCCGTCCGGCGAACCCGCGACCGCAAGGCCGGCCCTGGGCATCTCCATTTCCGGAAAGAGGCTGCCTCTCACATCCACGAAGTCCTGAAGGGTGACGGCACGGTTAAGCTCATCGGGGTCGCTGCTGATTACCGGCACCGGGATCGATATCTCCGACACCATCTGGTACCAGTCGTGGCCCGTTGCGAAGATGGAGCCGGGGAACCCGTCATCGGGGCCTTCGGGGTCCCCGTCAGGATGATAGGCCATGCCGTCCCCGCCCCAGTCCCATCCGCAGTCACCTTCGGTCACGGGCAGGCTGAACGCTCCGATGTAGACCAGCTCGGATGGTTCAAGAACATCCCTGCCCTGGACGCTTCCGCTGCCTGCGGCGAGGATGACGGGTATCAGTATGGTAAGATGCAGGCAGTTCATCTGACCTGGAGCCAGACCCGGCCCATGGTGGCTGAATCGAACTCGACAGGGTAGACCCAGGTCCCGAAACTACCTCCGGCGGACCTGTACACATGGACCCCGGCATGACCGTCGAAGAGCTGGAGTATAGACGTGTCCACAGATATCTCCGCGCACCAGGAGGAGTCCCCCGCTGAGACTGCAGTCTCCAGACCCGCTTCCCAGGGAAGAAGCTCCCAGCGGGATGATAGTGTCCGGGCTTCCGTCGAGCCGTCATGGAATATCCTGAGCCAGAGATACGAATTGTCAGGGGCGGCAAGAATGAACCCCGCGTAATCCTCGGAATCGCCGGGGCAGTCGGTCATCTCCATGACGAGGAACAGCCTTTCACCATCAGTGGCCGCCTGGAACCAGGTACGGGGGATGGAAGACGGCTGACCGTCGAAGTCCGCAAAGTATGTATTCACCGGAAGTCTGTACTCCCCCTCCGAGGCGGCGCCGTCCATCCGCACCTGAGACAGGAAGGCGTTGGCCCTCCTGAGGACCTGCCAGTGCTTCCGGAAACTCAGCTCCCGGTCCCTTGCCCCGTATTGCAGGCGTACGGAGATCACGGGGGAGGGGTAAGGGCTGCCGGCGGGATCCTGCGTGAACACCAGGTCCTCTGCCTCGGACAGCTCCTCAAGATCGAGTCTCAGGGGCTGCAGGCCCCAGCTTCCAGGCTCGATCTCCAGGGATATGGCGCGGGGCACTTCCTCCACGGGAGTCAGCCTCAGTATAGCCGATTCCAGTTCCTGCTCCAGGGGGCGGGGGTCCAGGAGTTCCCGGCGGTACCTGTACGCCAGGTCCATCTCCTCTCCCGTATTGATGGTTTCGGGATACACCCCGCGGGCGTCAACCACTGAGTAGGCTACGGAATCCGGCCACACGGTCATCCATCCAAGCTGGGTGAAATCGCCCGTCTCAGGGTCCGGATCGGGAACGGCGCTCCCGGATGGGCCCGCGGAAACGTACAGGATACCGTTCTCCCTCCAGGCGGCGAACAGGTGGATGTGGCCTCCGATGACGGCCAGGGGCATTCTCTCTTCCATGAGATCCATCAGCTCCCGCACTGCGGCTGAATCCTGGTAGGACATGAACCAGAACGGCTTGTGAGTGATGAATATCCAGGGCTCTTCCCCGTTCATGTCCGAGGTGAATTCGTCTATCTCCGCAACAAGCTCGCTTGTGAGCATGTCCGGGATGGAGGAATCCCAGACCACGAACTTGATCCCCAGCAGCTCCTCGATACGAGAGGGCCGGGTCCCGGTATACCGTTCCCACAGCGCCTCGGTCTCGGCGTTCCATATGTCATTGTTGCCGGGGGTGAAAACGAAGGGGAACCTGTCCGTGAGCTTGCAGAGTGTGGGCAGTATGTGTTCCCAGTCCCGGGCCGCCGTCTCCACGTCCCCGTTGCCTTCGACGAAATCCCCCACAGAGAGGACGAGGTCCGGGGACATCTCCAGTATTGCGTCCACTGCAATTCCGAACTCGGCATCGTCAGGCGACCCGGTGCGGTCACCGAGTATGGCTATCCTGACGGGAAACGAAACCAGCAGCGCCAGCAGAAGTGCGCTCATGCGATCCCCTCTCAGTTCTTTCTGCCGCTCTCCCTGCCCAGGCGGAAGAACTCCTTCATCAGCTTTCCGCATTCATCCTTGTAGCAGCCTCCGTAGACTTCGGGGTAATGGTTGAGGTTCGGCATCTCGAGAACGTCGGTCACCGAGCCGAAGGCCCCGAATCGTTTGTCCGGGGCTCCGAAGATGATCCTCGGTATCCTGGCCAGGATGACCAGCCCGGCGCACATCAGGCAGGGTTCAAGCGTAGTGTACAGACTGCAGCCTTCGAGTCTCCAGTCGCCTCTGTCCTCGGCGGCGGCGCTGATCACGAGATGCTCCGCATGGGAGGTGGGCATTCCGGTCTCCGCTGTCCTGTTGCGGTCCGCAAAGAACCTTCCGGATGATTCCACGAGGATGGCCCCCACCGGCACTTCTCCGGCATCGAAAGCCTCTCTGGCCTTTTCCAGGGCTTCCTTCATCCAGTACTTGTCGATCTCGGATATCGCTATCTCGCTACCCCCTCATCACGGCTTCTATCTCATCCGGTCGTCTGGGGATACCGGCCGAGAGAACGATGTTCTCTTCATCGCCCAGAAGCACGTCATCCTCGATGCGTATGCCTGTCCCCTCCTCCTCGGAGTAGAAGCCCGGCTCCACGGTAAGGACCATTCCGGCCCTGAGTTCATCGCTTATGATGTTCTCGTCATGGGTGTCCAGACCTATGTGATGACCTATGTTGTGGTAGTAGTACTTCTCTATCCCCTCCGCGGTCTCTATCATCCCCTTCTCCAGCAGGAGAGAAGCGTAGAAGTCCTTGACCTCCTGGTTCCAGACCGAGTGGAGCTTGCCCGGTCGAAGAAGGCGGATAGCCTCCTCCTGGACCTCTATCACCATCTCCACCAGTTCCCTCTGCCTTTCGCTATAGCGGCCGCTGACAGGGATGGTCCTTGTGATGTCCGCGTTGTAGTAGTCTTTCCTGGCACCGAAGTCCACCAGCAGCAGAGTCCCTTCATCCAGCGGCTTGTCATTGTCCGTGTAATGAAGGCATGTTGCCCTGCCGCCGCCGGCGACTATGGACTGGAACGCCGGTACCTTCTCTCCGTTCATCATGAACTCGTAGAGGATCTCCGCCTCGAACTGGTACTCCAGCATACCGGGTCTCAGTGCCTTAAGCGCTCTCTCGAAACCCTTTCCGGTCAGGTCGATGGCCTCCCTCATCCTGTCCAGCTCCCGGGGTTCCTTTATCATCCGCAGACGGAACACGTCTCCCGAGAGCCTTGAGAATTCTATATGGGGGTACGAGGAAAGAAGGCGCCCGGCGAACCCCAGGCGGGTCCCCGCCTCACCGGCGAGTCCGCCGAGGGGGAAGTCCACCCATACATTCTCTATCCCCCAGCGCATTATCAGCCGGTCTATCCATTTTTCCACACCGCTGTTGAAGGAGACGTTCTCCACTCCGCTCCTCTCACCGGCCTCCTCCTTGGTAAGGACGGAACCTATCCATTTGGCATAGGTCTCGTCGTAGGAGTCTATGAAAAGGTCCTCGCGGACGTTCATGCCCCTGCGGCGGTGGACCACCAGCCAGGTCCTCGGCTGGTCGATCCCGGTCAGGTAGACCAGGTTCATGTTGGGAGTGTAGGGGTAATGAGCGTCAGCGCTGGCGGACTTTGATGCCGCAGGGGGTACTATCAAGGCGAACTGCTCCGGCATCTTCTCAAGGAGCCTCTTTCTTCGCTCTGCGTACACTTCAGAAGTGAACATCGAAACCTCCGTAGGTCATGTCTATCTTGTCACCAGGTCCTTTATGTCGATTTTGGGCACATGGTGGACGTCCCTGCCGTCACGGTAGTATTCGATCCCGTCCCGTGCCTCTTCCAGCACCACTTCCTCGCCTGGCGCGCCCAGGGCTATCACCATGAAAGGCGAGTACCCCTCCGGAGAGCCCGCCTCGTGGCTCACGGGACCCGGGCCGAAACTCATTATCATGCATGAGCCGAAGCCGGACTCCCTGGCAGCCAGCGTCATGTAGGCGGCTGCTATACCCGCGTCCACGGGAAAATGCCGTCTTTCCTCTACGGGCATCTGAATGATGATGTAGGCGGCAGGTCTCTCGCCTTCGGCGGGCCCGTCCCACTCCTTCAGGTAACCGGCCCAGTTCAGGTGGGGGAATATCCTCGAGCACAGCTCCTCTTCCCAGACGGGAGTGAATCTGAGAAGCTGCAGGTTGGCGCCGCATGGGGCAAGCCTGGCTGCTTCGATGATCTCCATCAGCTGTTTCCTGGAGAGCCGTACATTCTGTCTGAAACGCCTGGTGGACCTGTTCTTCCCTGCAAGTTCGAGCAATGTCATTCGGAATCACTCCCTTCAGGCGAAATATAGTAATTGAAGACCGGGATAAACTAATCGAACGGCCCGATCGGTCCTGACCGGACTGGAACACGCCGCGGGATTGCGTTATGTTTGCTCTTCATAACGCGGATCCATAATGAGAGGATTGAGCATGAACAACACCAGGTTCACAATCGAGAAGCCGCTCAACGAGACGGTATACGACTACGGAAGCGGCAGCGCCCAGAGGGAAGGCATCCGGAAGGAACTGAAGCGTCAGGAATCCTGCGTGGTGGACATCCCTCTTATCATCGGAGGCAGGGAGGTAAGGACGGGGAATACGGGAACCGTCGTCATGCCCTGCGACCATTCTCACGTTCTCGCCACCTACCACAAGGCCGGTGAAGAGCATGTCAGTCTGGCAATAGAGGCAGCCCTGAAGGCCCGCGAGGAATGGGCGACCCTCTCCTGGGTAGAGAGGGCGTCCATCAGCATGAAAGCCGCCGATCTTCTGGCAAGCAGGTACAGGTTCCTCATCAACGCCGCCACCATGCTCGGCCAGGGCAAGAACATGTATCAGGCAGAGATCGATGCTGCCGCAGAGACAGTCGATTTTCTCAGGTTCAACGCCTGGTTCGCATCACAGGTCTACAGCGGACAGCCGGGCTCCACGACCCAGCAGCTCAACAGGCTGGAGTACCGTCCGCTTGAAGGTTTCGTGTTCACGGTCAGTCCCTTCAATTTCACCTCCATAGCCTCCAACCTCAACATGTCGGTTGCGCTCATGGGTAACACCGCTGTCTGGAAACCGGCGACCACTTCGCTTCTCTCCAGCTACTATCTCATGAAGGTGTTCATGGAGGCCGGCGTTCCCGAAGGCGTGATCAACTTCCTTCCTGGTCGAGGGTCCCTGATCGGAGAGCGGGTCCTTACAGATCCCAGCTTCGCGGGTCTACACTTCACTGGCTCCAATGCCACATTCAACGGCCTCTGGAGGATGGTCGCGTCCAATCTCGAGATATACCGCAACTACCCCAGGCTCGTGGGTGAGACAGGGGGAAAGGATTTCATCTTCGTCCACAGTTCGGCTGACCCGGCGGAAGTGGCCACCGCCATCGTCAGAGGTGCTTTCGAGTACCAGGGACAGAAGTGCTCCGCCGCTTCCAGGGCGTACATTCCGGAATCGCTCTGGGACGGGATCAGGGACAGGATGCTGGATATGCTTGCCGCCATCACCGTAGGGGATTCAAGGGATAATGCGCATTTCGTCAACGCCGTCATAGACGAGTATTCCTTCGACAACATCATGGGCTACATAGGGCTGGCGAAGGACTCCTCTTCCGCACGCATACTGGCGGGAGGCAAGGGGGACAAGACCGAGGGGTACTACATCGAGCCCACCGTCATCCTCACGGAGGACCCCTTCTTCCGCACCATGCAGGAGGAGATATTCGGCCCGGTCATGACCGTATTCGTCTACCCGGACGACCGGTTCCCGGAGACCCTGGACCTGTGCGACCGCACTTCCCCCTACGCACTGACGGGCGCCGTGTTCAGCAGGGATCGGTACGCCTTTGTGAAAGCCTGCCGCGCACTCCGTTACGCTGCTGGAAACTTCTACCTGAACGACAAGCCCACGGGAGCCGTGGTGGGTCTCCAGCCCTTCGGAGGCGCAAGGGCATCAGGCACGAACGACAAGGCCGGGGGGCCTCTCAACCTCCTGAGATGGGTCAGCCCCCGGACCATAAAGGAGACCTTCATACCGGCGACGGATTATCCATACCCTTTCATGGACTGAAATCGCCTGTAAACACTGACTGTCAAAAAAAAAGGGGGCAGGAGTCCTGCCCCCGGGTGCGGGATACGAGACGTTATCCTTCGATCTCGATCTTCCTGTGAAGCGCCTTCTCCTCCTTGGGAAGGACTATCTTCAGGACGCCGTTCTCGTAGGATGCCCTTGCCTCGTCGCTCTTCACGTCGGTGGGAAGGGTGAATGACCTGGAGAAGCTTCCGTACCTGACCTCCCTGCGGTGCCAGGTCTTGTTCTTCTCCTCCTTCTCCTCCTTCTTCTCACCCTTGATGGAGAGTATTCCGTTGGCTACGTCTATCTCTATGTCCTCCCTCGCCATCCCCGGAATCTCGGTCCTGACCGTGATGGTGTCGGCATCCTCCGTGATGTCCACCTCCGGAGCCCATTCGCGCTCCGCGTTGAGCACATCGAACTCGGGAGCGATGCTCCTGAGCACCACCTCCATGGGGGACATGTAGCGTCCTCTCCTGGTTACCCTGTTCTCATCATCTCTCATGTTAGCCACTCCTTTCAAAGCATTGTCCAAATGCCTCCGATAAAGCATTTAGCAAGACGCTTTCCAGAAGGTCTGAAATGATAAGTTACTGTCATATGAGCATATAAAGGCCGAACGGAAGTAGAGGGATTCCGTTCGGCCTTCAGGTTTGATACTGGTGCGCCATAATGACGCTGGATTACTTGGCCGCTACGCTCACATCGTCCAGCACTATCGCCGGGTACCTGCCGCCGTTGGGTGTCTCGTGAAGCCGGTCCTCCACTGCGGAAATGTTCTTGAGTACCTGGTAGACGTTTCCAGCGACCATCCCGTCTTTCACTCTGCCCCTGATCTCGCCGCCCTCGACGTAGTAGCCGGGGTTGAGACCCACCGAGAAGTCGCCGTTGAGTATGTTGCCCGAGTGGGCGCCCAGTACTCCGAGTATCATGACGCCCCTGTCCATTCCAGCTATCATGTCCTTCATGGAACTGTCCCCTGGTGCGATGCGGCTGCAGTTCAGGGAAGGGGACGGCTGCATGGAGATGGTCTCGCCGCCCCACATGCCCCCTCTGTATCCGGTCCCCGAAGGCTCCTCACCCAGCTTGTCGGCATAGTCGAGGTTCAGTACCAGGTTCCGGAACACTCCATCCTTGAAGACCGTGTGCTCTCCGGTGGGTACGCCTTCGTCGTCGAAGAACCTCCGGTTGACCTCTTCCGGGTCCGTCGGATCGCCGTAGAGCGTGAACTTCTTCGACAGCACCTTCCGCCCCCGCTTGTCCTGCAGGGGTGAAATCCTGTTGTGGAAGGATCTTCCCGAAGCAGCCGCGGAAAGCCTCCAGAGAAGAGTGTACATTGTGTCTGGAGTGAACATCACCTTCATTCTTCCAGAAGGAATGTCCACCTCCGGGAGTCCCGCCCGGTAGATGTCCACCAGACCATCCAGATCCTGCAGGGGAAAATCGCCTGCGGTGGAGGAGTGATAGAGTTTTCTCACACCGGTCTCGGTATTGGGGAAGAGCAGCGATGCGAAGATGTACATCGCAGGTCTGCGGCTGCGGACATCCAGGCCGCTCGTGTTCATGATCCTGGTCTCTGCCACTCCCCTGCCGGCGGCTACATCCACCTGACCGTCCTTCACCTTGCCGCTCAGATGGTCCAGTACCCTGATGGAGCGGGAGTGGAGGTCGTGGAATCCCATGGATGAGAGCGATCCTTCTTCCCCGGAGGGTTCAGGTATGTCCGCGGGTCCGGGGAAGGAGAAGCCGGCCTGAACCTTGCCTTTCATGGAGGCCAGCGCGTTGTCCACCATTTCCCCGGGATAGAGAAGGTTCTTGGTGTAGGCTGTCCCGATCATCCCGTCCCTGATCATCCTCAGCGCATAACCGGACTGAATGGTCGCGGACATCTCCGTCACCTTCCCGTTCCTCATTGAAAGCGAGCCGGCATCATCCCTTGAATGGAACACTTCGGCCTGGTCCGATACCCGGGCCGCGAGTTCCAGGAGTTTTCTCATCTCAGGAATATCGGTCATGTCAGGCACCTCCAACTACCATCTTGCGAATAAGGACGCTTGGACCTCCCAGGGCTGATTTGATGTTCATCTGTCCCTTCCCGCACCCGCCCCTCTCGGAGAGTTCCATCTCGTCGCCGACGGCGTCTATGCTCTGAAGGGTGGAGAACAGGTTCCCCATGATGTTGATGTCCCTTACCATCGGACCGATCTTTCCGTCCCTGACAAGGAACCCGTACTGCGCCCCGAAGGTGAAGTTCTCCCCGCTGGTCTGTCCGCCCTTGCCGTCAAGGAGGTAAAGCCCGTCGCCCAGCATTCCCAGCAGGTCCTCCAGACTGTTTCCGGCCGGTTTGATATAGATGGTCCCCATTCTGACTATGGGCTCGAACCTCATGTCCTCGGCGACCGCATGGCCGCTCACAGGTTCCCCGAACCCCTTTGCGGTGCTGCGTGAGTGAAGCCTTCCCGTAAGGACCCCCCGGTCCATCAGGGTCACGGGTCTGACGGCCACACCCTCGTCATCGTACCGGTAATAGCCTATCTGTCCCGGAATGGTGGAGTCTGCCACTATGGTGACTGCCTCGGATCCCAGCCTCTCTCCGAGGGCCATCTTGGCCCTCAGGCTCGGGTTGTCCTCGATAATGTCCGCCTCGCTGAAGTGACCGAAGGCTTCATGGGTGAAGACTCCGGCAAGGCTGGGGTTCAGGACCACATCGTAGGTACCGCCTTTCACCGGCCGGGCGTCCAGAAGCCTGCCCGCTATCAGGGCCCTTTCGATGAACACGTCGTCCCTGTCCAGAAGCCTGTTGAACCCGTCGGCTCCGCCGATGGCTACCCGTACGTTCTGGACCAGGTCGTCTCTCTTGGCCACCACCTCGCCGGCAATGTTGGTCGTTACGAGCTCCTCCGATACGGAAGTGCCCTCCGAGTTCACATAAGACTTCTCCCTGCCTATCTCCCTGTAGGAGAGACTGGTGGTCTCAATGGAGGGTTGCTCCAGCATAAGGTCGTTGTATTTCCTGGTCAGGCGAATCTTCCCGTCGATGTCCATCCGTCTGGGGTCCCCGTCAAGCTGAAGTCCGACGACCTCCTGGACCACGGACACTTCAGCAAGCTCGGTCCTCTTGCCTCCCGTGGCGACGATGGTGTCGGCCCCTTCGCAGGCAAGCTCGATGGCCCTGGGTACATCCTCCTCCCTGGTCACCGTGGCCGAGGAGAAGCCCCCTTTTCTCCCGACCCGGACCACATAGCCGTCGGTCCTGTTGGACCCGACGCTCTTTATCTCCTTACCGACGAAGTCCACAAGAGTCTCGGTCTTGATCTCGTATCTGATATCAACGAAATCAGCCCTGACCCCGTCTATCATCGATCTGAGTCTGTCAAGCATCGGTAAGCTCCCTTCGTATTCCGCTATCCTGAAAACACCAGAATCAACCGTCAGCCTGCTCAATATAAGCTATTTCCATGATCCGTCACGGAGATATGACGGTTCTGTCATATGTTCCCTTCTTGACCGCCCCTCCCGGCGGAAGCATTTTCACAGGAACGGAATGTAGATTTTTATGTTCTTCCTCTGCACAATGTAACCCTGGAGGCTCCAATGAGAATGTATTTGTCGTTCATTATACTGATCCTTGCCGCCGCGGTGGCGGCTCAGCCTCCCGCGACATACGATCTGCG
>JAFGPK010000068.1 GCA_016936235.1 Candidatus Fermentibacteraceae bacterium
ACTGAGGCTGAAATGAAGACATTTCAGCTTGGGAGTTTCTGACGAAACTCCATGACTGAGGCTGAAATGAAGACATTTCAGCTTGGGGTTTCTGACGTGTCATGGGGACGGACGTGATCCCTCCGTCCCCTTCGCCAGTTCCAGGAATTCCTCCTCGTCGATGACCCTGATCCCCAGTCTGCGGGCCTGCTCCAGTTTGCTTCCGGAACCCGGTCCCGCGACGACGATGTCCGTGTTCGATGAGACGCTTCCGGTCACTCTGGCCCCGCATTTCTCCGCTATTGTCCTCGCCGCGCTCCGGGGCAGGGAGATGCTGCCGGTGAAGACTATGGTCAATCCTTCGAGTGCGCCGGCACCCTCCCCCGGAACGCTTCCGGCGGGGTCGAATCCGGCCTCGAGGAGCCTTTCGACGACGCCCCTGGTCACCGGGTCATGGAAGAACCTGTGGAGGCTTTCCGCGAGTACGGGCCCGACTCCCTCGACTCCGGTGAGGGTTTCCTCATCGGCCTCCATCATCTCCCTTATCCCCTGGAAGCTTTCTGCGAGGAATCCGGCAACGGTCCTTCCGATACCGGGTATTCCCAGGCCGGTGAGGAATCTCTGCAGACCGGCTTTCCTGCTCCGTTCCAGCTGGACGATCAGGCTCCCGGCGGACTTTTCACCCATTCTCTCCAGTAATGAGAGCTGCTCCTCGCTCAGGCTGTAAAGGTCGGAGACGTCTCTTACGAGACCGGTCTCCACAAGCTGTTCCGACAGCTTCCCGCCCAGACCCTCGATGTCCAGGGCGTCCCTGGATCCCCAGTGGAACAGGCTTTCCCTGAGCCTTGCCGGGCAGGATGGGTTCATGCACCTGTGCGCCGCCTCGTTCTCCTCTCTTGCCACGGGACCGCCGCAGACGGGACAGGAGGCGGGGAACCGGAAGGGCACCGACCTTTCTCCCTCCGGATTACCAAGGGACCTCACTACTTCGGGGATGACATCGCCTGCCCTTCTGACTATCACCGTGTCCCCGGGTCGAGCGTCCTTTCTCCGCAGTTCGTCCTCGTTATGCAGCGTGGCGCTGGACACGGTGACACCTCCAACGAATACCGGCTCCAGCCTGGCCACGGGGGTCAGCCTGCCTGTCCTGCCCACCTGCAGTTCAATGTCCAGGAGCTTCGTGACAGCCTCCTCGGCCCTGAACTTCCAGGCGGTCGCCCATCTGGGGAAGCGTGACACCACACCCATACGCCCCTGCATATCCGCCCGGTCAAGTTTCACGACCACCCCGTCGATGTCCCACGGGAGCCGGTCCCTCTCTTCCGCCAGGCGGCGGTATGCTCCGCATACCTCCTCCGCCCCCGTACACGCTTCGTTCCATGGATTGACCGGGATTCCGAGCCGATCCAGATACCGGAACAGTGATCTCATGGAATCGATGCCATCCGGCCATTCAGCGGTACCGTAGGCGATGAAACTCAGGGGACGGCCGGCGGTGATCCTGCTGTCCAGCTGGCGCAGGGACCCCGATGCGGCGTTCCTGGGATTCACGAAGGGCTCAAGCCCCTCCTTCTCCCGCTTCCTGTTAAGATCCTGGAAATCATCCCTGCGGAATATGACTTCGCCCCTGACGACCAGGCTCCCGGGAGGTTTCCCACGGAGTTTCAATGGCACGGTTCTCAGGGTCCTTACGTTGGGAGTCACGTCCTCCCCCTCCCTGCCGTCCCCTCTGGTCCCGGCCCTCTCCAGTATCCCTTCTCTGTAGACCAGCGCCACGGCCAGACCGTCCAGTTTGGGCTCCACCGAGTAGACAGGGGGGCTCTCAGTCTGGACCTCCCTGGCTATCCGACGGTCCCACTCACGGAACTGCTCCTCGGAGAAAACGTTGTCAAGGCTCAGCATGGGAGGGTCCCAGACTATTGCCGGAAACTGGGAAAGCGGCTCCGAACCAACCCTCAGAGTGGGGGAATCATCCGCCTTCAGTCCCGGCCAGAGCTTCTCCAGCTCTACAAGCCTCCTCATCAGTGCGTCGTACTCGCCGTCGGTTATCTCGGTCCTGTTCTCTGCGTAGTAGAGGCGGTTGTGGTGCCGAATCAGCTCCCTCAGCCTCCCGGCCTCCGTCCTGGCGTCCTCGGGTATCATTCCTCCCCCCCGGCGGGTGTTCCCGGAATGATCTGCTCAAGGTGCTTCATTTCCAGTGAAACCTCCATTGTCACCGGAGCGCCGCCGATGACCCGGGAAAAGAAGAAGGCGGTGCCCTGGTGAACGCTCTCGAATCCGCTCTCGGAACGGTTCACCGACTCCAGCGGGGTCACCCATATATCCGATTCCATGTCGATCTCAATAATCGCCCCCGCTCTCCTCCAGCGGTCCGTGACCTCAACGGTCCTTCCCCTGGACCGACCGCCGGCGGACATGATCCTCTCCTCTCCCCCGTCTATCCTGTAGAACCTGTCCGGGGAGCTTCCGGTCATGAGATTGAGACAGACCTCGATGCCCGCCCTCGATCCGGGACCGGACGCGAACTCAGTCCTGGAGGTCAATTCAGGTTCCGAAAGACTCAGGGACAGCTCCTTGGTCCAGCAAAGGCCGCCGGCTGATGACTCGCATCGGAAACCTATCCTTCCTCCGCCGATCTCGGGTCCTGAGAAGCCGGGGCGGGTGACGGCGGAGGAGACGACGCTGCGGCATCTCTCCCAGTCCGAGTATTCAGCCGAAACCGGCATCACGAGTTCCGTGAAAGATACCCTGCGCCACCGGTCCACTGTCACCTTGTCCGAAAGTCCCTCCTCCTTCGAGCCCAGGTTGCCGTGAATTGTCCCTGCAGTATCTGAAGGTCGTGATCCGGGTATCTCGGAATGGTATGATTCCGGCCTCCTGCTGAGAACGTTGCCCATGGTGACCGGCTCCCCGTCAGGACGTATCAATGTCAGCTGACTGACTGTGAGCCCCCTTTCGGGATGGACGATCAGGGACATGGAGGGGGTTGCGATCACTGTCTCTTCGAGACCGTCAGCGTTCAGGTCAAGACTCCTGACCATAGGGTACCCGTCCGTAGATCCAAGGGCCGACTGCTCCGCCAGGTTGATCTCCCTCCACACCGCTTCCCTCAGGTGCGGAAGGTATATGCCGCCGTACACCCCGTGCCAGAAAGCGCAGTTGCACTGGCTCCTCCAGAAATGGTGCAGCGCCTCGGTTATCCCCGATGACCTAATCATCTGCTCCGAGGAGAGTATCCTTCCATGAAGCTCTTTGGATTCGGGGTAGAATGACAGGAAATTCCTCCAGAAACCCCCTGTGAGAAGTCTCTCGGCTGCGTCCGCCATGCCGTTCCCGCGAAGGAGTTGCCCGGCTTTCCGGTAATCCTCCCTGTCATTCTCGTGTACTGTCCATTCCCCCATCTCAGGATAGCTGCAGGCGGGTATGTAGAATGGTCCCGAAGCGGGAAGGGCGGCCGCCTCGGAGGGCAGGACCACGTCAAGCCAGTCCTGAGATCCCGCTGCAGTAAAGAAGCGGTCCAGCCAGCCGCTGTCGTAGCATAGTTCGCGGGTGCCGGGCCAGACGCCGAACTTCTCGCCGTCGTCACCGTAGAACACCAGTTCGATGCCTTCCTCATGGTACTCCCTTAGCTGTCCCATAACTTCATCCACCGGAGAGAACGGTATCATGTACCTCAACCTCATGTCGCTGGCAAGCAGCCTGAGGGTCCGCCCGGAATCCTCCGTCACGCAGGGTCTGTAAAGGTCCTTTCCGGATGCCCCGGCCCTCCTGAGGTGTATATCGTCAACAACGGCCCATTCCACTCCGGAAGTCGAGATGACCGATGCCAGACGAGGCTCCCAGACCCTCTCGGTAAGCCAGAGACCGCGGGGGCGCGAGCCGGAGATGTCCTGAAGATGCCCCGAGAAGTCCCTGATCTGCTCGGTTATGTCGTTCCTCCTGAAGACGGAGAGGACCGGTTCGTACCTTCCCCCGGTGAGGAGTTCCATCCTCCCCTCCCGGCAGAGGACGGAACAGACCTCGATGAAGTCAGGGTGTGTCTTCTCGAGCCACTCCAGCAGGGTTCCCGACAGATGAAGGCCGGTCCTGATGGCCGGGTGACGGTGGAGTGCTTTCATCATCGGCGAATAGCAATCGGAATAGGCCGACTCCATCACGTGCTCGAAGTTTCCCACGGGCTGATGGTCATGCAGACAGAAGCAGATCTTCATGGGTTCCTCTCTCCGGGTGATGAAAGCTCAGATGCCCCCGGCCTCATTTCTGGAATGCCTGTAGACTATGTCCGCGGGAAGAACGCTGCGCGGATCTATGTCAAGGGAGAGAACCCTTTCATGCAGATCTGACAGGTCCGCGACGTAGAGTCCGCGACCGGCTCCCTGGACCGTATCCAGCCAGTGCAGGCCGGTGGCCGTCATCACCGCGACCTGCTCCATCACGTCACCCAGGGGGAATTCCAGCCCCGGCTGCAGCTGCCTTACCCGTATTTCCAGAACCTCCGCGGAGTCCGACCACTCCACTTCCAGCAGGGGGAGTCCGGGATCGTAGAGCCAGCGGAAGAACATTTCGCCTGACCTGCTGCTTTCCATGAGTCCCATGGCCGAGAACAGCCTGCCGAAGGAATCCCCGGAATGACGCAGGTTGCCAAGAGCCCTGGGCACGGCCCGTTCGAAGGCCGGTATCTCGTGTGACAGGAATTCCAGCACCATCGGGGCCTTTCCAAGGATGACGGGTTCGTACAGACCGGACGTCCGCAACATCGGGTCGGCGATGGCGTACTCCACTCCTCCTGCGAGATCGGTTGAATAAAGGTAGTACTTCCTGAGGGCCGTCATGAGCTCAGGCGCGGATTCAGGGTCGGCGGACACGATGAACCTGCAGACTGCCCACGCAGCAAGGGCGTCCCTGAGGTTCTCGGACAGGTAGGTGCTGCCGGCCAGGAAGGCACGGGCAGTCTCGAACACGATGGATGTGGAGGGTACGCCTACCCCGGCGGACAGTGAATCGACCCAGCTTTCGTAACCCAGGACGCCTTCCATCATTCCCCTGGACATGAACACGCAGCCGGGTCCGGTCACGAGTACGGGAAAGTCGAGTACGTTCACGATTATGATGTCCAGCCTGGCGCCATCGTACCCGAAATTTCTCCAGAGGACTCCCGTCATGTAATCGGCAAGGCCTGTAAGTTCAGCATCCGTAGAATCTGAATCGGGACAGACGAAGAGGCTCCTTCCATCGGCGACGGGGTGCTGGGTGAAACCGCCGGCCGCCCATGCAAGGGGACCTTTGATGCCTCCGCCGGGAGACAGGTAGGACACGGTCAGAACGGAATCGCCGGTGCTCCTCGAGATCTCGTCCAGAGGCGCGTATACGTTGTATCCCATACCCGAAGGGACGGCCACCCTGAGGACGTAGACCGATGGTATGCCGCAACCGGGGTAGAACCACATTCCGCACTGGAAGGACATCGAACGGTCGATTCTCATCCCCTCGGCCGTGATCCTGTCGCTGGTTGAAGACATGAATCCGTTCCAGCTGCCTGAGTAGACCCCCCTGAAGATCCTGTCTGAATCCGCGAGGCAGACGACCGAATCGCCGCAGTTGGAGAGGGAGCCGGACAGTGCCTGGAAGCTGGTCCCGTCCTCGCACCTGGGGACGAACATCATGAGCTGGCTGTCAGACTGCGTGGTACTGAAATCGATGGTCAGAGTATCCAGCACGTCCATCTTCTTCTCTGAAGGATTGACAGAGAGTTCGATAACATGGGTTATCTCGGGAGGAACGGCGACATCGGCATTGACCTCGAGGACTATGCCGCTCCTCGTCCTGTCGGAAAGGTGGACCTCACGATGGAGTCCGCTGTCCGGCGTGGAAAGCCCGGCGGTACTCAGGATGCCGGAGACGGATGCAAGCAGGATGTTAAGGGAGGTGTTCATGGATCTCACCTGGAGGATCACCAGTTCTCCTCCTCCCCTGTCCCAGACCCTCTCCACGATGCTGGAATCATCGCTCACGTAGACCACGGCCGTGAAGGGAGTAATGTCGCCGCGGGGATCCACGTAGCAGCTGTCGAGGTTCTTCACATCGCTTCCCGAAAGGTAGAGCATCCTGTCGGCGGGAGTCGATCCGCATTCGGGGACCAGTATGGCGGAAAAGGTCGATGTACTGCTCTCCGAAACAAGCAGCAGCTCCACAGGCATGCCGTCATGATAGAGCAGGGAATCGCGGTATTCCTCTGCGGGAAGCGTCAGTTCCACAGAGACGTCCTTGCCTGCGTACAGTGATACGTTCCTGTCGGTCGAGCCGGACCCGTCGTTCCCGTCCCCTCCGCAGGAGCACGACAGGAGAAGGGCCGCGAGCGCGAAGGCGATACTGCATGATCTCAAGGGAACTCCTTTCCGAATACTGGAATATATGACCATACCGACCCCCGGTCGCAAAGTCTCATCGTTGACACCATCGCTCACATTTCACACATTTGCCCGGATAAGAACTGTCGGAGGGACAATGATGCACCTGCTATACCCGGTACTGCAATATCTGATCCCGGTGCAGCATACTCTGAGGGATTACGCCTTCACCGGATTCTTCGCCATTGCTTCCTTCCTGCTGTTCATCTTCCTCCAGCTCCTGGGCTCCAGGCTGTTCGACCGGATCAGGGAATCCGGGCACATCGGGTCGAAACTGTTCATCATGGTGCTTCTTCTGGTCGGGCTTGCAGGAGCCGTGTTCAGCTGCTTCATAAGCAACAGCGAAGCCTCCCTTCTGCTTGGATTCCTGTCGGGACTTTTCATATGGACCTCTCTGTGCGACATTCCCAGACAGCTGGACTGGATATCTCCCCTGACCCGAAGGGCCATTCTCGTGTTCCTGCCCATTGCGCTCCTCTGGACAGCCGGAATGCTCTTCATGAGAAGCATACCGGCAGCCGTTTTCGGGGCCACTGGCTATCCCCTTGTGGTATGGGGGATCGAACTGGCAAGAAGCAGGGTGATATCCAGGTGGGGGCCGGCCTCACTGGCGGCCACCATACTCATCCTTCTCACGGCCGCCATCGCGGGGGGCGCGCTTGCCCTGGGCATAGTCCACGGGACGCTGTTCTCCGGGATTATTGGCGGTGTAATATTCGCTGTCGCCACCTGGTCCGCCCTCGAGGTGATATGGGAGCGGGGAATGGCCGAAAAGCCCTGGAGGGGCGGATCCTCTAGAAAATGAAGTACACCAGACCGAGATGAGCCCCCACGGGGCCCTGTTTCAGGCTGGTGTAGTATATCTCGGAAGGTTCGGCGTCCCTCACCTGTCCATAATACTCCTGGACGGTCCACGAACCCGCGGTGCTGCCGAGGATACCGGTCACGCCGAACTGAAGTCCCAGATGACCTGAGAACAGGTACTCCAGCGTTGCGTCGGCCAGTGCCGCCAGTGATACTGCAGTGGCATTGGACGAGAGCTCAACCGACCTCACGTCCTGCATGTGGAATGCCATCTCACCCCCTGCCCAGAGGCGCAGCCCCAGTTCCGGGCTGTTAACGGGTATCCTGGTTCCCGCCATCAGATCGACTCCGATCATCGATGAATGCTCCATTCCGCCTGCGTTAACGCCGCCTCCGAAAGTGAGTCCCCACTTGGCGGTCTCGACACCGAGACGCAGTCTGCTTCCCCAGATATCCTCATCGGACCCGAGACCCGTTCCCCTCTCCACAGCGATCAGGGAACCGCTGTATTCCAGATAGAGCATCGCAGGTGAGGACTGCTCGATAGCGGTCACGGTACCGCCCTCCACGAGATGTCCTGAGAGCAGCCTGGCGGTGGAACTTGTCTGGCCCGCATCCATGACCTGGAGAAGCCCCCTGCTCCTGAGCCTTTCGTACTGAGACGGTTCGTCGGGAACACCTGACGATACGGCGAGCACAGCCATTACCGTGCCTTTGCCGATGCCGTCCACCGTTCCCAGGGGTACGCTGAAGAGATCATCGCCGGTGGCAATGAAGGTCACTTCCATGGCGAAAAGCTCCATGACCGATCTTTCGGCCAGGTCCTCCACAGCCAGCAGGGCAAGCTGGTCGGCATCAGGCTGGAACGGCAGGCTATTCTCCCTGGAGATCGTACTTCGCAGTGTTCCAATGAGATTCCCGGCGGATGTATAGAACCTGCCAAGGGCGTCAACGGACACTTCCCTGATCGTCACGAGGGAATCCTCCCTGAACACGGTACGATCGTTCACTTCAGGGTACAGCAGCTCCAGGGTCATGAAGACATCGATCCCGTTGTTCGCGGCCAGAGTCCTGAGTGAATCCAGGAATGTTTCAGGGGCGGTGTTGAGGAAGGCATCATCTCCCAGGTCCACCACCTGGAATCTGCCCGTAGTCTCCAGCTCCTCAATGACCTTCCGGATTACCGCATCGTCCGGAGCGAAATCATCGAAATCGATGGATACGACAGCTATTCGCGGGAGTGCTGCTGAAAGCGCAGCGGCGGAAATGAGAAGCACCGAAACGACCGGTCCGAATATTCGCATTCTGTAACTCCCTACTCCATCATTTCCGCAGGCATACTCCCTCCGTGCAGGACAAGATCGTTCACATCCGCGAGAGGGATCACCAATACGGTATCCTTGAATTCATACTGAATATAATCCCTCCAGCAAGGCGAAAGCGAATCGAGCAGAGCGGCGGTGGAGCTGTCGGGCATTCCCAGGGAGTCGAAGACCATGCAGACCGTAATATCCTCGGCATAGCCGTAGAAGGAGTCATCCGGGTAACAGAAGCATGTTTGCGCCTGTTCCAGCTGCAGCTCTTCCCCCTCTTCACCGGTCTCCGCCACGATCCCGGAGCTTATTGACTCCTGATCATCCTGTTCGACGGCAACCGTTGAAGAGACAGTCTCCGCGAGACTGAGGCCTGCAGTGTCACTGTCAAGGCTGATCTGGTTCTCAATGCTGCGATAAGCCGCGTTGCCGGATCCCACAAGACCCTCCGAGCCGTCCTCCAGTTCGCCGGCTGGCGCGGTCTCGAAGGAAGCCGCCGGCTCCGCGGATTCGGGCAGGTCACCCACGCACTCCCCTGCCACCGCACCACCCGAGCCCCGTTCCAGGAAAACCTCGGTAGCCTCCTGGGATACTTCCTCCACCTCGTCCGCGGCAACCGACCTCGAAGCGCTCTCGCCGGCCGCTGTCCGGACCGGGGTTGACGAGCTGTCCATCCCGGCGGCAGTCTGCTCCGTACTCCCCGTCATTCCGGGCTGATGCATCGAATCTGACATCGTGCGGAAGCCGGACTCCTCCTCGAGCAGCTCCTCGGGGGCGGCTTCGCTCCTATCCGTTCCCGGCGCTTCCACATCCTCCATCGTGTGGTCTTCGTTCATGCTCCTTGCAATGGCGGAGACCCTGTCGATCGAGGGTCCGGCATTCATGATCAGCTTGACCCCGAGAAGGGCCGCGATAATGCCCGCCGCCGCGGGCACCAGCATCTTCCACCTGCTCCTGCGGTGGATCCGTCTGAAAAGCTGGTCCTCACGGCGACGGAACTCCATGGTCGCCGGGAATGCAAAATCATCTCTCCAGCTTTTCTCCAGCATCCTCTGGGATTCGACGACCCTCCGGCAACTGGAGCAGGAGTCAAGGTGCTCCTCGATTGAGCTAAGCTCCTCCCCGGACAGTTCACCGTCCAGGAAAAGCATCAGTCTTTCAAAATCGGGACACTTCATTCGAACTCTCCCAGCATTGATCCGAGTTCCTCCCGTACCCTGGACCTGGCCCTGTTCAGACGGGACATGACCGTTCCGATAGCTATATCCAGGCTCTCGGCTATCTCGGAATAACTCAGCTGCTGGTCCACCCTCAGGACGAATACCGCCCGGAGGGCGGGTGACAGCTTCTCCACCGCCCTGCTCACGGCCTCCGCCAGCTGCTCGGTGGCAGCTCTGTCGGCCAGCTGCGCCCGGGTCACCTGCTGACCCTCCGCGCTGTAGGCTTCCTCGAAGTGGACCTCTCCCCTTCTTTTCCTCTTCCTGGAATAGTTGATAGCGAGATTGGCCGTGATCCGGTACATCCAGGTGAAGAAACGGTACTGCGGATCGAATCTGTCCATGGCCTCCATGGCCCTGATGAAGGCATCCTGAGTGATGTCCCAGGCTTCGTCGTCACTGCCGCACATCCGCCTCGCCACCCTGAATACCCTTTTCTCGTATTTCCTGAACAGTTCTCCGAAAGCATCCCTGTCTCCGTTCTTGGCTTTCCTCAGAAGATCGATGTCCGGGTTTTCCTCCGCCATCGCCGTCATCAGTAATACACCAAGAAGCATCTCTTATTCCCTGGTCACAGGTTGATGAAAAAAGCGGCGCCTATCCCCGTCTCCCGCTCGAAGACTTCATTCTCCGTGCTGAAGGAGTACAGGTAGGCGTCGACATAGGCGTCCAGCATACCGAACAGCCAGGCGGCCGAGGTATACCATATCAGATCGAGTCTTCGCTGACTGTGGAGATCGTATGCCGGTCGATCATCCCTCGTCCTCGCGTCCTCGGATGCGATGTGCTCGGCGATCAGCCAGCCCAGCAGACCCAGCTCAATAGAACCGAGAACGATGCCCTTGAAGGGCCGCTGGTTGTAGAACTGCCCCCATCCGGGAAGCACTGCGGACCTTAGAAGGGCTCCTGTGGGGTTGCGGGTCACAATCACAGGCATACTGTCAATCGATCCCGCTGTCCCTTCCTGTTCACCGGTATCGCGGACCCCGGCGACTGCAGGGACTGCTACGAGGACCACGAGGACCAGCAGCAGAAGAATTCGAGGGATCAGCTGATGACTCCCCTTGAACTGGTGATTATGAATTCCGCAAGATGGCGGCAGTCTTCCGACGCTGTCCTGTCTTCCATGATTTCCCTGGCCTTCGCGGTGAGGGTCCCCTTATCCCTGAAAAGATGTCTGAAAGCCGACTCAAGCGCGTCCAGTCTCTCCCTGTCGAATCCCTTCCTTCGGAGACCGACCAGGTTAAGGGACATCGCTCGAAGAGGACTGCCGCCGGCGAGCACGAAGGGGGGGACATCCTTGCTGACCCTGTATCCGCCGCCAATCATGGAATGCATGCCTATTCTCACGAACTGGTGTACCGGCACCACTCCCCCGATGGTTACATCACTGCCTATCTCAACGTGACCGGCCATGTTCACCGTATTGGCAAGTATCACCCTGTCTCCGATCACGCAGTCATGCGCGACGTGAACGTATGCCATGATGAGACAGTCCGAACCGATCACCGTCCGTCCCGACTCGGCGGTTCCCCGGTTGATGTTGGCAAACTCACGGATCACGGTTCGAGGACCTATGATCAGCTCGGTCCTCTCTCCCCTGTATTTGAGGTCCTGAGGGTCCGTTCCGATCACGGCGGAAGGACCTATGAAGACCTGGTCTGCGATCCTGCAGGGGCCGGTTACGTAAGCATGGGGGCCGATCCTCACTCCGCTTCCAAGCTCGACATGCGGACCGATCACGGCGTAGGCGCCGACGTTCGCGTCAGGGGGCAGGTCGGATTCAACGATCGCCGTGGGGTGTATCATTCCTTCTCCACCAGCATGGCCATCAGCATGGCTTCAACAGCCACCTTCCCGTCAACCTTGGCCACTCCCTTCATCCGGCACATCGGTCCTCTCTTCTGGATCATATCCAGCTCGAAGACCACCTGGTCCCCCGGCTGCACCGGGTTCCTGAACCTGACCTTGTCCAGCCCGGTGAAGTACACCAGCCAGTTGCTGGGCTGATCCACCGAATTGAAGAGCATGAGCCCCCCCACCTGGCCCATCGCCTCAATTACCAGCACGCCGGGCATTATCGGTCTGCCGGGGAAGTGCCCCTGAAAGAAAGACTCGTTGATCGATACGTTCTTGAGACCCACTATCCTCTTGTCCGGCTCGACTTCAAGTACCCTGTCCACCAGGAGGAAGGGATACCTGTGGGGAAGAAGCTCCATTATGTCGTTGATGTCCCATTTTTTGTCCGTGAGAGGAGGTGTTTCCTTCGATTTTCTGTGTACTTCGCCGATCTTCTTCACGAACTTGACGTTGGAAGCGTGACCCGATTTGGCTGAGATTATATGGCCCTGCAGCCTGGCGCCGAGCAGTGAGAGATCTCCGATCAGATCGAGTATCTTGTGCCTCACGAACTCGTCGGGGAACCTGAGGGGCTCCCTGTTCAGTATCCCTTCGTACCCCACCACAACAGCGTTCTCCAGAGTGCCACCCTTTATCAGGTTCTTCTCCTGAAGGTGCTTCACGTCCTCGTACAGGCAGAACGTCCTGGCCGGAGCTATCTCCTTCCGGAATACATCGGGAGTTATCTCGAGCGACATGTACTGGGTACCCAGGACGGGATGGTCGTAGTTGATGGTGAAGCTGATCTTCAGCCCGTTGTGCGGGACAGCGGTCAGACTGGCTCCGAAGGCATCTATGCTTATCGGTTTCTCTATCTTGATGATCCTGCAGGGCTTTCCCTTGATTTCCTCTATGCCGCCGTTCTCCAGCACTTCGAGATAGCTTCTTATCGAGCCGTCGGCGGGTTCGGGTGGCTCATCGGAATCGAGTTCGATTATGCAGTTGTCTATACCCAGTCCGTAAAGCGCGGACAGCACATGCTCCACTGTATGGACCTCGTAGTAATCGTACCCCAGAGTGGTCCTCCTGGACTGCTCCTCCACCTGTCTTACGTTCTGAAGACATGCCCTGATCTCCGGCCGGCTTTTGACGTCGGTCCTAACGAAGACGATCCCTGTGTCCGCCGGCGCCGGTTTGAAGGTTATCGAGGTCTCATTGCCTAGATGAAGGCCGATCCCGCTGTACACCACCGGCTGTGCTATCGTGGTCTGGTAATGGTTCATTTACCTTCCTCTTCTTTAATACTATGCTCCCTCATGAAATCCATGACCTTCCTTCTGAATTCAGGCAGGTCTATCAGGGCAGCATGTACCCTGAGGGATGTTCCATGGCTTCGGGCCGGGTACCCTGAGACAGTGGCGCCGGCGGGGACATCCTTCATCACTCCGGCCTGGGCGGCGATGACCGCCCTGTCTCCGATATGGATATGCCCGTTGATACCGGCCTGTCCACCGAAAGTCACGCCGGTTCCCACGATGGTGCTCCCCGCGATACCGGTCTGAGCCGCTATGAGACAGCCCGGCCCTATTAATACATTATGGGCCACGTGGACTAGATTGTCTAGCTTGGAGAACCTCCCTATTACCGTGCTGCCCACCACCGCCCTGTCAATGGTGCTTCCCGAACCTATCTCCACATCGTCCTCTATGACCACGATACCCGTCTGCGGAACCTTGAGGTGACCTTCGGGGTCCGGAACGAAGCCGAATCCGTCGGAGCCGATCACGGCACCTGAATGAATGATCACCCTGTTGCCTATCACACAGTCATGGTAGATGCTTACTCCGGGGTACAGCAGGCAGTCTTCACCTATTCGCGCGCCCGGCCCGATGCAGGTTCCGGCCCCTATCCTGCTGCCGCCGCCTATCCTGGCACACTCGTCCACCGAAGAGAAAGGACCCAGGGTCACGCCCTCTCCCACTTCCGCTCCGGGGTGTACGACCGAGCTGGGATGAATGCCGGTGAATCCCGAGGGAGTTTCTCCTGGAAAGATAAGAAGGGCATTCCTGAACGCGAGGTAGGGGCTTTCGACGATTATCAGGTTCCTGGAGGATGTCTCGACCCTCTCCCCGGAGATGACCGCCAGGGCCTTCGTGGATGTCAGGTATTTCTGGTAAGCTCTGTTGCCGTAGTAACAGATCTGGTCATGCCCGGCATTCTGCAAAGTCGAAATTCCGGATACTTCAGTCTCCCCGTCCGGCCCTTCCAGTTCCCCCCCAAGTACCTCGGCAAGGACGGACAGCTTCATATCAGTCGTTTCCTCCAGTGGCTAGTCTCTCAAGAACCATATCCGTAATATCAATTGAGTTAGATACATATACAACCAGACCTCCCGAGGTGTCCAACACGATGTCGAATCCCTCCTCGATGCTGATCTCCTGGACAGCCTCGTTGATGCCGGCCACTATAGGGGAAACAAGTTCGGCGTTCCTGCTCTCCACCAGGCCGCCCGGACCGAAGGTCCTGGAAAGATACTCCTGGAGTTCCACGGTCTTCTCCTCCAGAAGGACCTCCCTCTCCCTCCTCCTCTCGGGACTCATGACCATCGTGTACTCCAGGTCGGTCCGTATGGCGTCTATCTCTACCTGCAGCGAATCGGCGTGGGCCTCCCACTCCTCTATCTCGCTCTCCAGGAGTTCTGTGGCATCAGCCACCTCGCCCAGGTCGTCGAATATCCTCTCGGAATCTATCACGGCTATCGTCTGGGCCGAAATGACAGCCGCAGCGGCCAGTGCAGCCAGCAGTGCGATTTTCATGGTTATGATCCTCCAGATGGAATTGAGCCCAGACTTATACCCCAAAAAGGCACCTGGGCATGTTCTTCAGGCATTCGTCAGAAATTCGAGCCGAACTGGAAGTGGGGTTCCCAGCCGCCGTCCGGTTCGTCGAAACCGTAGGCGTAGTCGAATCCGATGACCCCCAGCATGGGCACCTCTATCCTTATTCCCAGTCCCGCACCCCTCTTGAGGTCGGAGAAATCACTGGATGACCAGGAGTCCCATGTATTCCCCGCGTCAGCGAATACCGCCAGCTGTATCTGGTCGATCACCCTCCACCGGTACTCGGCTGTCAGGATGAGCATGGACCTGCCTCCGACCTGATCGTACCCGTCCCAGGCCACTATGGCCTCCTGGGGGTAACCCCTGAGTCCGTAGAATCCGGTTCCTCCCAGCTCGAAAAGCTCGTAAGCCGGAGGCTCCCTTCCGCCGAGAGAGGCGACGGTACCGATCCTGGCGCGAAGGAAGAAGATGAAGTTCCAGAAGGAGGGGACATGCCAGCTGCTGTCGAAGAGGTATTTCTGAAAACCGATGTTCCCGCCCAGGACACCGCCGGCGAACTCTCCCGTAACCCTGTTCAGGGAACCGTTCGAGGCGAACAGCTGACGGTCGCGGCTGTCCCTTGAGAAGGTCAGGGTGACCGAACTCGTCCATCTGGGCCACTCCATATCGCGCAGGGAATAGTAATAGCTCGTGGAATCGGTGGTTATGTTGAAAACGTCCACCTTCTCAAGGTTGTACTTGATGGAGGCCGAACCGTAATCGACCCAGGGCAGAGGTCTTCCTACCACAACGGCTCCTCCGGTCCTCCTCCGGTCGTAGGCGGACTCGTCGTAGGTGGTATGGAACAGCTCGCCTCCCAGGGACAGGGGTGTATCCAGCAGCCATGGCTCGGTGAAGCTTATCTGGATATCGTTCCGTTTTTTCGAAAACTGGTAGTTGAAGGTCAGGCTCTGGCCCCTTCCGAACAGGTTCGTCTCGCCCAGTTCGACAAAGCCGCTGAAACCGGTCCCTCCACCGTAGGCGGCACCTACCCCGGCCTTTCCCGTGGTCTTCTCCACGACATCGAAGATGATGTCCACATCCGGAGAGTCATCGAGGTATCGGAAATCGACCGCGACATCACTGAAATAGTTGAGGTAGAAAATGTTCCTGTAACTCCTCATCAGGGCCGACCTCTGGAACATGTCGCCTGGAAAGACCGTCAGTTCCCTTCTGATGACGTTCTCGAATGTCCTGTTGTTCCCGGTAATGTCTATCCTCCGGATATGGGCCCTTTCGCCCTCGTCCACCATGTAGGCCACATCCAGGGTGTTGTCTTCTTCACCCGCGGTAACAGCGGGCTCGATGCCTGCGTAGAAATACCCCCGCTCCTGGAAGAGCTCGTACAGAGTCATGAGGGATGATGTGAGCTTCTCCCCGCTGTACTCGTCACCTGGTTCCATTTCCATGACGGAAACCAGGAAGGAGTCTGAGAAGGCTTCATTGCCTGATACGGAAATATCGCCGAAATTGTAGTGATCGCCTTCCTCCAGGGTTATTTCGAACCGGAGGTGCCTGCCGTCATCCAGCATCGACTCCTCCACATCGAGTATCCTGGCCTCCGGATAACCGTGGTTTTGATAAAAAGTGACCACGGAATCGAGGCTTGCCTCGAATTCGCTCCTGCGGAACCGGCCGGACCTCCAGAAGGAATCCTGCTTCGTATCCATCTGGTCCCTCAGCTTGCCGTCATCGAAGACCTCATTGCCGAAAAAGTCGATCTCCCCCACCCTGACATCAGGACCTTCTTCGCACTGGAAGAGCAGGACGCTCCTGTTATCCTGGTCCGGTTCAAGCCATACAGGGATCACACTGGCCCTGTGCCTGTGCTTCTCGGAATAGAAATGGAGTACTATCCTCCTTGCTTCCTCCACCTGGGCGGGGGATACCGTCTGGCCCGGGAAGAGGGAGAGTGAATCGAGAACGTCATCCTCATCAAGGTGGCCCGGGTCGCTGAATTCGATCCGGCTCAACAGACGGTTCTCGGTAACGGCGATCAGGATGTCCGCCAGGTCACCGGTAGTGTCGGCGCTGATCTCGATGTCGCTGAAATAGCCGAGACCGAACAGGTCCCTTGTGCCCCTGCTTATCTCGGAATAGGTCAGAATATCGCCGGTCTCCAGTCCGAAGACACTAGTGATGAGATCGCTGCTGACGAAAGTGTTGCCGGTGACCTCCACCGACCCGACTTCCAGTGCCAGCGACGCGCTGAGCGCGATGGCCAGTACTGCAAAACTGTATTTCAATTCTCGACTCTTCCCTTTATGGTGTCGGATTCGACCTTGCTGTGGATACTCTCTTCAGCCACCCTGAAGACTATCCTGTTGCCGTCCCTTACCGCGAGCACAGTATCCCCGGAAGCGAACTCGCTCCTCAGTATGGAATCGGTAAGGGGATCCTCCAGCAGTCTTCTGATGGTCCTTCTTATGTGACGGGCTCCGGCCTCGGGATCGTAACCCGCCTCGGCGATGAGGGTGATGGCCTCCGGCGAGAGGGCCAGGGAGATGTTCAGTTCGGTCAGCCTCTCCTCCACATCGTCCATCTGGAGGGATACTATCCTCTCCATGTCCGAGAACTCGAGGGGGTTGAAGATGACTATCTCATCCAGCCTGTTGAGGAACTCGGGATTGAACTGGTTCCTGACGGCGTCCATGACCATTCCGCCGATCCTGTCAGCTTCCGTCTCCTTGTCTTCTCTTGCGAATCCCAGACGGCCGCCTGAAAGAAGGTCACGGGACGCTATGTTGCTGGTCATTATCATTATCGTGTTGGTGAAGTCTATCTCCCTGCCGTAGTTGTCGGTCATCCTGCCGTAGTCCATCACCTGGAGCAGCATATTGTAGAGGTCCGTATGGGCTTTCTCGATCTCGTCCAGGAGCACCACCGAATAGGGTCTTCTTCGAACTTTCTCTGTGAGCTGTCCTCCCTCGTCGTAGCCTATGTATCCCGGAGGAGCCCCGATGAGCCTGGATCCGGCGAAGCTCTGCTGGAACTCGGACATGTCGATTCTGATGAGCGCCGAGGGATCGCCGAATACCAGCTCCGCGAGAATGCGCGCTGTCTCGGTCTTCCCGACTCCGGAGGGTCCGAGGAACAGGAACGTGCCGGCGGGTTTGTGCACATCCCGAAGTCCCACACGGCTGCGCCTGATAGCGCTCGTGATGCTGCTGATGGCTTCCTTCTGGCCGACGATCCTGGCTTCCAGCCTGTCCTCAAGGTCAAGCAGTCTGGCGGTCTCGCTCTTCCCCACTCTGCTTACCGGGATGCCGGTCATGTCAGCCACCACCTCGGCAACCTGCTCTTCGGAGACCGGGGTTATATGGACGTGGGAAAGCCAGGTGGCGCGCTCATCTGCCAGCTGTTCCTCTTTCTCCTCTATCTCCTCGCGGAGACTGAGTATCCCCTCGAAATCCTCGTCCTGGGACGCTTCCTTCTTCCTCTTCCTGAGATCGGCCAGATGGTTCATCATCTCCTTGATGTGATCGGGAAGGGTGCAGTGAGCGACCCTGTTCTTGGCCCCCGCCTCGTCCATTACGTCAATTGCCTTGTCCGGGAGGAACCTGCCGCTGATGTACCTTGCCGCAAGCCTGGCGGCCGCCTGTACGGCCTCGTCGGTGTAGGTGGTGCCGTGGTGCTCCTCGTACCTCCTTCTCAATCCCTCAAGGATCTCGATAGTCTCGCTGACGCAAGGGGGGTCCACAGGCACCGGCTGGAAACGGCGCTCGAGGGCGCCATCCTTCTCGATCTTCTTTCTGTACTCGTCAAGCGTGGTGGCACCGATGCACTGAAGCTCCCCCCTGGCCAGGGCGGGTTTGAGCAGGTTGGCCGCGTCCATCGCTCCCTCGGCGGCTCCGGCTCCCACCAGCACATGCGCCTCGTCGATGAAAAGGATTATATCGCCGGATTCAGCCACCTCGCTGAGAAGCTTCTTCAGTCTCTGCTCGAACTGCCCTCTGTACTTGGTTCCCGCGACGACCGCGGCCATATCCAGGGCCAGTATACGTTTGCCGGCCAGCAGGTTCGGTGTCTTGCCCTGGGCTATGAGGCCGGCCAGCCCTTCCACGATTGCCGTTTTTCCCACACCCGGCTCTCCGATGAGTATGGGGTTCGACTTCTTCCTCCGGCAGAGCACCTGCATCAACCTGTTTATCTGTCTCTCCCTGCCGATGACCGGATCCAGCTTGCCCTCCCGGGCCAGTTTGGTCAGGTCCCTGCAGAAGTAGTCGATGCCGGGCATTTCCTGTGTGTTCTTCTGCTGCTCGCCGGCCCCTCCCGACTCTATGTGAGGGGGAAGCTCCGCCGCCACCTCTTCAGCCGCTTTGAGGAATACGCCTTTCTCCCTGAGAATGCTGGAGGCCTGGCAGTTCCCGACTGAGAGCAGGCCCAGGAGGAGATGGTGCGTGCCTGTCTCGGAAGCACCGCTGCTGACGGCCCTGCGAATGGCTTCCCGTCTGACGAGTCTCGCCTTGGTGGTCCAGCCGATCTCCCTCAGCGTGATCTCGTTGGCCACGGGCCTTCTCATCAGGTTCTCCAGCCTGGTCCTGAGTACACCTATTCGGACACCCAGCTCATGGAGGATGATAAGTGCAGCTGAGCCCTTTACGGATATGAGGCCGTACAGGATGTGCTCCGACGCAACCTTGCTCTGCCCCGACCTCTCCGCCTCGTTCACTGATATCTCCAGAGCGGCGTGGGCTTTTTCCGTCAATTTCTCGGACAAGTCTCCTCCTTCTCTGCAGCAATATCGTTACGGCTTTGTTCTATTCAGAAAGGGCGTTCTTTGTTCCTAAAATAGCGACCCGGTGTCAAAGCTGCAATCGAGCCTGTTTCACAGGAACAGGAAAGGTCATGCTCGACCCGCTGAGCACCGGAGTACCCCCTCGTCCAGTACGAGGCATCTGTGTGTCCTGGCGGCAAGCTCCATGCTGTGGGTCGCTATTACGAAGGCCTGGTTCCTCTTCTCGGCAAGCGTGAGCATCAGGTCCTCCACCTTTCTGCTGCTGGCCGAGTCCAGGTTACCGGTGGGCTCGTCGGCCAGAACCACTGAAGGGGACAGAATCAGCGCCCTGGCCACCGCGGCCCTCTGCCTTTCGCCACCGGATGCTTCTGAGGGGAAGTGCCCCCCTCTTCCGGACAGACCGACCTCCTCGAGAAGGGAGGCCGCGACCTCAAGTGAATCCTTTCTGGAATTGCCTGCGAGCATGGAAGGCATGGCCACGTTCTCAAGGAGAGTGAACTCGTCCAGAAGGTGATGGAACTGGAAGACGAAACCCAGGTCACTGTTCCTGATGGAGGCTCTCCTCGATTCGCTGACCGACCAGACGTCAACGCCTCCCACCGTTACGGTGCCGCTGTCCGGAGGGTCGAGTATGCCGCATACATGAAGGAAAGTGCTTTTGCCGGATCCGCTTGGACCGGCTATGGAGACCACTTCCCCGGCTTTCACCTCGATCCGGGCTCCTCTCAGGATCGAGAGCATGTCATCACCGTTGCCGTAGGACTTCCAGATGTCCACCGCTGAGAGAACCTGTGTCTCACTCATACCGAACCGCCATTGAAGGGGAGATGCTGACCGCCCTCAACGCCGGGAATACGGAAGCAGCCAGGCAGGCAAGGACGGTGATACCGATTATCGAGACTATGAGAATCGGCTGCATCTTGCCCGGAAGTGTGTCCACCCAGTAGACGCTGCTCTCAAGCCTGATCGGGAAGAACCTGTTGATCAGGGCTATGGCCGCCACGGCAAACCCGCTCCCGGCAAGAGCGCCACCCACCCCGATCATTCCCCCCTGAAGCAGCCCGGTTGTCACTATCATGACCGGTGTCGCGCCCATGGATCTCAGTACGCCGATGTCCCTGCGGTGCTCGATGGCTATCATGGTAAGGGCGCTGAGAAGGTTCAGCAGCGCCACCACCCCGATAAGGGCAAGGACTATCATCATTCCCGTCTTCTCCAGACCGAGTGCTGCAAACAGGTTTCGGTGGGTGGAAATGAAGGCGTCGCACACCATGTACTCCATGTTCCCGTTAACGTAGGCATCACGCATGGTTTCGGTGACCTCTGCGGAGACCGCAACGGGGTCCGCACCCTCCTCCAGGCCCACGCTCAGCGTGGTGGCGGCCAGCGGCTGCCGGAAGAGACCGGATGCGGTGGACAGGTCGACAAGAACGATCGACGAGTTGTATTCCTCGATCCCGAAGTCCGTCACCGCGCTCACTGGGACTGACACTATGGTGTCCACGAGCAATCGCCCCATGGAGGAGAACTGGGTCGCATCGGTGGAGGCCAGTCTGACCGTGTCCCACCTGGACACTCCAAGTCTTTCCGACAGAATGGTGCCCATGACGACACCGTTTCCCGTCACGCGTAGATCGGCAAGTCTGCTTCCCTGGACGAGATAGGGTTCCGCATCCCAGTCTACTCCCCTCATCCTGACCCCGGCCACATCCCCGCTGTTTCCTGCAATGACCACCGTCTTTTCCAGCACGGGGGAGACTCCCGTGATCTCAGGCCGGTCCATAGCGATGGCGACGGCCTGCGCGACTTCCTCCGGGCTGAATGTGTATCCCCCCGGTATCCTTATCTCCATGGGAGGGCTGATGGATGAAAGGTTCCTGAGGATCGTTCCGGAAAACCCGTCCATGAAGGAGTTCAGGATTATCAGGGCGGCGACCCCGATGGCTATGCCGATGATGGAAAGGGATGATACCGTCCTCACGAAACCGGAGTTGGACCTGCTCAGTATCTGACGCCACGCTACCCTGGCGGCAAGGCCGAACCTCATTGATCCACCCGTCTGAGATGCGGGAAGAGGATGGTGTCCCTGATCCTGGCGGTGTCGGTCAGCACCATCACCAGACGGTCGACACCTATTCCCATACCGCCTGTGGGAGGCATGCCGACTTCAAGCGCGTACAGGAAATCCTCGTCGAGAGTGCCCTCCCTGTGAGCGCTGAACCGAGCCTGCTCCTCCAGTATCTCCCGCTGGAGCAAAGGGTTGTTCTGCTCGCTGAAGGCGTTGGCAAGTTCCAGGCCGGCTATGAAGGCCTCGAACCTCTCGGTCACGGCAGGATCGCCCTGCTTTCTCTTGGCCAGGGGGGAAAGCTCCACGGGATAGTCCACAACGAATGCGGGACCGATTATCCTGTGCGCCACAAAATGGTCGAACAGCTTGTCCAGCATAGTTATACGGTCTGGAGTCTCGCATGCTATACCCTTTTCCTCCATCAGGGCCTCCAGTTCGGCGGGTTCCCAGGAGAACAAATCCTCCCCGCTTGCTTTCCTGAGGGAATCCATGAAGCCTATCCTCTGGAAAGGGGGTCTGAGACTGAGGAGCGTGCCATCGACTGTGATGTCGGTACCTGTACCCGCTGCTTCGGCAGCCCCCGCCACCATTTCCTCGAACCTGTCCATCATCACGGCGTAGTCGGCGTAGGCCTCGTACAGCTCCAGCTGCGTGAACTCGGGACTGTGGGTCCTGTCCACCCCCTCGTTCCTGAAATCCTTGCCAATCTCGTATACGCGTTCCATCCCGCCGGCCACCAGACGCTTCAGGTACAGTTCCGTGGCGATCCTGAGGTAGAACTTCTGGTCCATGCTCCCGTACATGGTCTCGAAGGGGTCCGCCGCAGCACCCCCGTAAATGGGCTGAAGTATAGGGGTTTCCACTTCCAGGAAGCCCCTTTCATCCAGATATGACCGCATGGAGGTGATGATCCTGCTCCGCCGTCCGAACCGCTCCATAGAATCATGGTTCACCTGAAGGTCGACACACCTGTGACGGTACAGGTAATCCCTGTCGGTGACCTCGTCATGCACTACTCCTTGGGAGTCGACCTTCACTACGGGAAGCTGCCTCAGGCTCTTGCAGAGGAGTGTGAGCTCCTGGCACTTCACGGTAAGTTCCCCGGTTCTTGTGACGAACACCGGACCCGAGACCTGCACCATGTCCCCCAGGTCCAGCAGTCCGAGAAGGGTCCATTCCGTATCGCTGAGAGTTTTCATGCCCAGATAGACCTGTATGCTCCCGGTGGTGTCCCTTAGGTCGGCGAAGACTGTCTTGCCATGTTCCCGTCTTGCTGTGAGCCTTCCGGACACGGTGACGCTCTCCTCAGTCTCTCCTACCTCCCTGATGCCGGCTATCGGCAGGGCATCCGCACACCTCGGAGGATATGGATCGATCCCGAGCTCGGTTATCCTCTGCAGCTTCTCTCTCCTTATATCGCTCTGTTCGTTAACCATCAGTGACTGCTTTCCCGGTTCATTGACTGCTCTTTCTCAGGTATTCCTCGATGAACTCCTGGATCCCTCCGGAAAGGATACCGTCTATGTTCGAGGTCTCCATTCCCGTGCGGTGGTCCTTCACCATCTGGTAGGGGTGCATCACGTACGACCTTATCTGGTTTCCCCAGGACACATCCTTCTTGGTCTTCTCGAGCCTGGCCTTCTCCTCGCGGCGTTTCTCCTCCTCCAGTTCGAACAGCCTGGCTTTCAGTATCCTCCTGGCAACTTCCCTGTTCCTGTGCTGGGAACGCTGGTTCTGGCAGGTCACCGAGATGCCGGTGGGGATATGGGTCATCCTGACGGCGGAGGAAGTCTTGTTCACGTGCTGTCCCCCGGCTCCGCTGGCACGGAACGTATCCACCCTGATGTCATCGTCGTTCAGTTCCACCTCGATATCGTCCTCGATGTCCGGAAGAGGGAACACTGATGCGAAACTCGTATGGCGTCGATGGTTCTGGTCGAAGGGTGATTTCCGTACAAGCCTGTGGATGCCCCCCTCGGCTCTGAGGTAACCGTAAGCCCAGGGACCCTTTATCTCCATTACCGCCTCCCGGATGCCCCCTTCGACGCCTCCCTCGCTGACGCTGAGCACTTCCACATCGTACTCCTGCTTCTCTGCCCAGTGAATGTACATCTTCATAAGCATCTCGGCCCAGTCCTGACTGTCCTGCCCGCCTGCGCCGGAACGAATGGTAAGGATGGCATCGTTCCGGTCGTGCCTTCCGGAAAGCATCTGGATGAACTCCAGACGGTCCATCCTCATGTCTATGCTGGACATGGTAGAGGCGCTCTCGGCAAGCAGGTCCTGGTCGGGATCGGACTCCAGGAGTTCCAGAGCTACCCGGATATTGTCCAGCCTGCCCTGTATCTCGCCTATGGGCTCGAGCCAGGCCTGAATGCCGTTGTTCTCATCGATGACCTTCATGGCCGCCTCCCGGCTGTCCCAGAACCCCGGCTCGGCCATCACTTTGTTCAACTCCTGCTGTCGTTGCTTCAGTCCTGCGAAGTCAAAGACCCTCCTTGAGTCTTGAGAGCCTGTCCGACAACCTTACAAAACCATTCTGAATCTCTTCCAGGTTCAAATCATTCTGCCTTTCCCGATTACCATTTGGTTGACCGATCACGGGAATATAAGACTTTCAGGTACAAATCCCTAAGGTTGACCGTAACCCCGCCGGGAATTATTCTGCACTCTTGTATACGGGCCCGTATGGAATTCTTCCGCTTCCCTGCATGAGGCCTCTATGTGGCTTCTGAGAGTATCAATGCACAGGCCTGTTCAGGAGGTGTCGCGTTGGAGGATGTTTCGCTCTGGCTGCTTCAGCTTAGGGATGCTTTCAGCCGTCATCTTGTCTTCGGAGTGGGCATCCTGCTCATGGGAAGCTTCTTCATGGGCAGACTTGCGGAGAAGATCAGACTTCCCGCAATCACCGGGTTCATTCTCGCCGGCCTTATTCTCGGACCCTCCATGATAGGTCTGGTCCACCGCGACCTGGATGCCACCCTTGCTTCCATCACCGAGATAGCCCTAGCCCTCATCGCCCTGGTCATAGGCAGCGAGTTCAGCCTCAAGAAACTGAGGTCCATCGGACGACCCGTTGTCATAATCACGCTCTTCCAGCTCTTCGCCGCGTTCCTGCTGGTCACAGGCGCCCTTGTACTTGCGGGTATGGCGCTGGAATTCGCCGCGATCCTGGGCGCCATCGCCTCGGCCACCGCTCCCGCCGCGACCGTGGCGATCATTCGCGACCTTAAAGCCAGAGGACCCTTCGTCGACTACCTTTACGGTGTCGTCGCCCTGGACGACGCAGGCTGCATACTGCTATTCGCCTCTGTCACCGCCATTGCCTCCAACTCCCTCGGGGCTGCCTCCGGAATGCTGACATCGATCCTGCACGCGGTAGTGGAGATACTGGCGTCCATAATCCTCGGCGGCGTCACCGGGTGGGTCCTGCACCTGCTTACGAGGAAGAGAGCCAGGGTCAACGAATTCCTGATAGTCTCCCTTTCAGTGATACTCGTACTCTCGGCCATCTCCAACACATTCCATCTCAGCGCCCTCCTCAGCAGCATGGCGGCGGGAGCGGTGATGGCCAACCTCTCCAGAAAGACACACAGGATAGTGACCTCGCTGGATTCAATCTCCCCGCCGCTCTACGCGGCCTTCTTCGCCATCGCCGGCACAGAGCTGAACCTGGGGGTACTCACCTCCCCGGCTATCCTGCTGTTCGGAGGCGTGTTCGTAGTGGCCCGTGGAATGGGCAAGGTGGCGGGGGTCCATTTCGGAGCCGTGGCCGCCGGATCGGATCCTCTGATAAGGAAGTACCTGGGATTCGGAATGCTGCCCCAGGCCGGGGTGGCCATAGGCCTTGTGCTCTTCCTTGACACGATACCGTACTTCTCACAGAACCATCAGATAACGGCGACTCTGATCAACATAGTCCTGTTCTCGGTGCTTTTCAACGAGCTTGCGGGGCCCCCGCTTTCCAGATATGCAGTAATCAAAGGAGCGAAACTGGAGTAGAAATGGACATTTCCAATTACCTGGCACCGGAATCCTGTACCATCGGGCTTGAGGGGAAGAACAAGGGGGAGGTGATCAGCAGCCTGGCCCGTCTCATAGTGAATTCGCCTGCGGTGACCGGCGCCAGCGTCGAGGACATCGAGCGGGGTCTCATGGACAGGGAGTCCATGGGCTCCACCGGTTTCGGCAAGGGGATAGCGATCCCGCACTGCAAGGTGGATGGTATGGCGCAGTTCATCCTGGCCCTGGGAGTGTCCGGCAGGGGCGTTGATTTCGACGCCATGGACGGCAGGAGCGTTCATATCTTCTGCGCCATCGTGGGTCCTCCGGAAGAGCCGGAGATGCACCTCAGACTCCTGGCCGCCGCAAGCAGGGTGCTGGGCACAGGGAATTCCCGATACGAGATGCTGAGCAGCAAATCCTCCTACGCCCTCAGGGAAGCCTTCCTGTACCATGCCGCTCCGGCGACCACCCTGGACTCCTGCAAGGACCGGACCTTCAACCGCCTGATGATGGTGGTGGTCCAGGAGGAGGATGCCTACAACGACATAATAGAGCTGTTCCTGGAGATGGGGCTTCCCGGGGCGATAACCCACGAGGGGAACCTTATGGGGCAGATACTATCCGGCGCACCGGTCTTCGCCGGCTTTCTCGATGTGCTGGGCAGCTCCCGGCCGGAACCTCGCACCATAATGGCCCTGGTCCCTGCTGACATACTGGACGACATGATATCTTCCATCGAGGAGATAACGGGTGACTTGGACAATCACAGGGGAGCCTGCATTATAGTATTGGCACCGGACATAGTCAGAGGATCACTGGAGACGATCTGACTTCACAATCAAAGGCAACGGATCCCTACGCACAGCCTAGCTGTGAGAATAACCGGACGAAGGAGTGACAGAATGGCCGACCTCTCGGGAAGAATGGAAGAACTCTTCGGCAGGATAAGGGAGAACAACCTCTGGAGACAGAGGGAATGCATCAACCTCATACCCTCCGAGAATACACCGAGTCCTCTTGTCAAGATATGCGAGATATGCGATCCAGCCGGACGGTATGCCGAGCACAAGAAGATGAAGGGCAACGAGGTATACTTCTATCACGGGACGGATTTCATAAGGAGGATAGAGGAGGAGGCCATAGAGGCCATTACCGAGTACTTCTGCTGCAGCCAGGCCGAGCTCAGGCCCATCAGCGGCCAGATGGCCAATCAGGTTGTCTTCGAGGCGGTGACCAAGTTCGTGAACCGTACTTCCCCGGAGGGGATTTTCAGGAAGCTGAGATCGGTCATGAACAACGACCTTGGCAAGGGCGGTCACCTATCCTCCCAGCCCTTCGGCGCCCTGTTCAATTTCGTGGAAATAGACCCCGGCACCGGTAAGGAGAACTGCATCAACTTCCCGGTCATGCAGGACAACCCCTACAGGATAGACGTGCCCGGAATGCTGGAGACCGTCCGGAAGGTTCGACCGGAGCTTGTGATATTCGGCAAGAGCATGTTCCTTTACCCCGAACCGGTGAAGGAGATGGCCGAAGAGGTGGCCGACTGGGGCGACGACAGGCCGGTGATAATGTACGACATGGCTCACGTCCTCGGCATTTATGGGGCTTTCCAGGCTCCTCTCGCGGATGGCGCCGATGTGGTGACAGGTTCCACCCACAAGACCTTCTTCGGTCCGCAGAGGGGTGTCGTGGTGAGCAACATGGACAAGGGGGCGCCTCTGCGGAAACTCTGGCTCGACATAGTCAGCAGGGCCTTCCCCGGAAGCACCAGCAACCACCACCTGGCAACCCTGCTGGGCCTACTGGTGGCGACGGTGGAAATGAACGCCTTCAAGGACGAATACCAGAACAAGGTGCTGTCCAACGCCAGGGCTTTCGCGAAACACCTGGCCGACAACGGTCTCTCGGTGGAGGGCGACCCGGCCGACGGCTACACCCACACCCACCAGGTGGTGGTGAGGGTGGCTGATCACGGTGAGGGTTCGGAAGTGGCCGACAGACTTCAGGCCAGCAACATAATCGTGAATTACCAGGCGCTTCCCGACGACGATACCTTCCTCTTCTCCAGCGGAATAAGGACCGGCGTCTCGGAGATGACCAGGTTCGGCATGGACGAGGATGATTTCGGCCCTCTGGCGGAGCTTATGGCCAGGGTGATAATCAGGAAGGAGAACGTGGCCGGCGAGGTGGCTGAGCTAAGGAAGCGATTCACGACCATGCGCTACACCCTTCCTCTGGAGGAGAGCATCGGGCTGGCGGCTGGCGCCATGGAGAGCGCCTTCCCCACCGGCGAGTACGCCGGGCTCTTCGCCGACAACCTCCGCAACCTCAGGGGCCGGATCTAACAGTTCCAGAAGAAATGTCCCATTCTCGTGCCGGACCTGAAAATGGGACATTTCTTCAATTCTAGAGGCTTTGCTCTTGATCAGTGAACTGGTTGCATAGAGTCCGAGTTCTCCTGCGAGCTGACCCCTGCCCTTGAAATGTCCACCAAAGTGTAGTACACTGATTCCATGAGCAGGCAAATGAGGATCGAGTTCCCCGGCGCACTTTATCATGTTACGGCCAGAGGCAACTGCAAGTCGGACATATTCATCGATGATAATGACAGGTTCCGCTTTCTGGACGCTCTGTCGAGTACGGTAAAGCAGTACAACCTGCTGTGCCACGCCTACTGTGTAATGACCAATCACTATCACCTGATGATAGAAACCCCGGATGCTAACCTATCTTCGTCGATGCATCGTCTCAATACAGTCTACGCAAATTACTTCAACTGGAAGCATGACAGAATCGGACACCTCTTCCAGGGCAGATTCAACGCCATCGTCGTACAGAAGGAAAGCCACCTTCTTGAACTATGCAGATACATCGTGCTCAATCCTGTACGGGCACACATTGTAAGCGATCCATCGCAGTACGATTGGAGCAGCTTCAGGGAGACCATTTCAAGCAGTTATCGAAGCGGTTCCTTTCTAACGAAGGACTGGATACTGTCCCAGTTCGACCCTGATATGCATCTTGCGAAAAAGAGGTACATCGACTTCGTCCTCGAAGGTATCGATTCCGATTCACCCATGAATGATGTAAAGGGAGATCTGGTACTGGGAGACGTAAACTTCGTAGAGCAATTGAAGAAACATGTCAGAACCGGTCTCGATGATGCAGAAATACCTGTGGAGCAGCGTCAGCTATTCATAAAGAGGCTGGAAGATATGTTCGGGGATATCAAATCCCTTAATAAAGAAATGAGAAATAATCTGATTTTGGAAGCGTGCAATCAGCTGGGATACACTCAAATCGAAGTCTCCACCTATCTGGGTCTGAACAGAAGAACGATAGCCAGGATAGTAGCTCATGCAGACCCAGTCAGTAACTAATGAAATGTCACATTTTCAGGTCCGGCACCAGAATGGGACATTGTCTAGTACTGGTCGTCCTCAATGCTCATTCCTCCGTAATCCGGGTCCTCCAGCCAGGATGTCATTATCCAGTTCTCGAGGATGGGGAAGTACGGAGGCATGATGGAATTCAATCCTTCATCGTACTGAATCTCCAGCCTGCGACCGCTCATGGCAGTGCCGGTCCGTCCCATGCTCTCCTGCATCAGGCCCCCGATAACTGTGAAGTAGACAAGGTCACCGGGATACATCAGGCTTTCCGATCTAAGCTCACCCGATGGTGCGGCCAGGTAGGCCTGGACGCTCAGGTTCCCTTCGGTCTGGATATTCCATGGGGGAGACCAATCGGAACCGCCTGTGTGATCGGGATCCGAAGCTATCACGATGTCTCCAAGGGAGACTATGGCTACAGGCCCTGTCCCGCCGGCCGGCCCTCCCCTGATGCCGCCGCTAATGTACACATTGCCCGTGGTCACGATGGTAAGAGGTATCGACGAGGGCTGCCCCGATTTGATGTAGACGGGCATGGCGCCGTTCACGATATAGACAAGGTTCCTACCCTCCCCCAGTTCCAGGGAGGTTACAGGTCCCAGATTGTCAGCTTTCATGAGCATCGTGTTGCCATCCAGTATTATCCTCTTCACTCCTATAACCACTGTCCCCATATCCTGGGCTACACTGTGGATGTCCCTGAAATGCTCCTCTATCCTTTGAAAATCGATCTCATCCGCCAAGGGGTCCCAGTTGGGGGTCCCGGATAGATGTCGTCCGTAAGGTTGCACCCAAACAGAACTTCCATCGGGGTGGGGTTTTAGGGACATCCCGACATCCGAAAAACGGAAACCTCCCTCGGACGTGGAGGAAACCTGATCAACGTAGGGGTCGCCTATGCTGTCCGCCGATACGCTGCTGAAGTCGATGACGCCGTTGCAGTGGACTGGGCCGTCGATTCTCCTTCCATCCTTGAAGAATCCGGCAGGGATAGCCCTGTCAACGAGAAGGGCGTAGCGGGATGGGGCGTCAGGAGCATAGGTTACCTTAATGTCCGTTTGGCCTTGAAGGTACCGTCCCCTGCTTCGTATCTGCACCCCTCTTATAGCGAAGGGATTGCTCACGTTGTTCCTCGGGTCTATTACCACAAGGGCCCTGCCCTGAACGCCGGGGATGGCTATCCAGCCGCTGCTGTCATGGGGCATGAAGAAGGGGTCGGCACCTTCAGGCATGGAAGTGTCCAGAGAAAGCTCATGGACAGCCAGCCTTGCCCCGGCCTCAGCCGTGTACCTAGCCCCCGTTCTGTCACGGGTATACTCGTAAGTCTTCACATTGCCCGTGAAGAGTATATAAACGGCTGCCACCAGTATGCTCATCACCAGCGTGAAGAAAAAAACGATAGCGAGAGCCGCCCCGCGGCGGCTCCCGCTATCGTCCCAGACGGACCTATCGATCAAGTGTCCCTCGTTCCTTCATCATATCCTGTCGTAGCGAATGGAGTTCGGGTTTGACGGATTCGGATCATCCGTCATGTCCGGCCTCTCATCCCAGTAGGCTGTATCCCAGATACCCGTCTGTGGGAAGAAGGGCGGGTGCATTGTCATCAACCTCGGATCGTAGATGCAGAGCGTCATATAACCCCAGGTTTGCCCCGACCATGGGTTGGCAATTGTTGTGTAGCCCTCTTCCTCGATTATGTAGCCTCCCACTATCCCGAAGTCAATAGCCGGAGTGGGAAGATGTGACGCAGTGAACTGTTCACACTCCAGGTATCCCTCAAGGACCATTATTACTGCATCTACTTCGATACCATCCGGGTAGTCATTATCACCTGTGCTGATGCGCCAGGTCTGTAACGTCCCCGGCCATTCCGGGCCGCCCCACATGTCTGGGTCGTCTGCGATGTAGAAGTCCCCCTCAACCACGACAAGGCCCAAGATTCCCTTATTGTCCTCGTCGGTCAGGTCGATGTTCTGGTAGAGGATAGGGCCGGAGGCAGCGAGATTGCCCATTACGCCTATGGTAAGGGGAAAATCATCTGGAAGTCCGTGGGCCCGGGATGAACTGTGCTCCTCGGTTTTCAAGTACACTGTGGATCCGACGTTGTTGTTTATCCACACAACGTTATTCTCCAGGATACCGAGATCGAAAGTATCCACGTCGGCACTCGGGCCGGTCCTCACCAGGAGAGTATCCTGGAGGAGTATCATCCTTGTACCGTCCGGGACCTGGCTGCTGGTCAAGTACAGACCGCCGTCCTGGGCAGCGCTTCTTGTTCCCTGCCAGCCGACCAGGTCGGAACCGAAGGGAACGGTGTCGGCGTTGAGGGTGAAGTAGGGCTCCCCCAGCAGCATCTTCTCGTAGGGTTCGATGTACAGGTTGGCCTGATGCGGAGTATATGCAGAAACCACGGTTCCTGTGCCGGGAATCAGGTAGTTGTAGTGATCAGCTGCGACAGAAAAGGAGTAGAACCAGATGTCGTTGTTCCTACCTGCAGTGTTGCTGGAGAGGATAACGACTTCATTGGCATGGAACGGTCCGTCGAACCTGTAACCGTCGCCGTAGTAACCCGCACCTGTCTTGTTGAGGAAAGTCGCGTAGACCGCGAAATTCCTCGGAAGCACCATGGACGCGATTCCGTACATCCATTCCTGGTCCTCATCCATCACCTTTGCAAGACATCTCACCTCATACGCGTTGGCGCTGGATATCTCGTCGTTCCTCTCATGGGGATCGACCCATACCTGCACCCAGCCGAGGTCATCGCCCATGAACTCCCAATCCCCGGTCTCGGGAAGGAACTGGATTGGTTCGTCGCCCTGCGGTACATCGGCTCCGCCCATGATCATGTGGACCGCCATGCGCATCCCGGCCTCCGCCGTGAACCTGGCCTGTATCCTCTCCTTGGCCCAGCTCTGAGTCCTTACATTGGCCTGGAAGAGAGTGAAGAGGGCAGCCACCAGAATGGACAGCACTATGGCGGAGACCATGACCAGGATGAGGGCAGACCCTTTGTCTCCTATTTTTCTCATGATACTCCTCCTAGAAGTTGTTGCCCCATACCTGGATGTTATCAACGTTCCAACCACCGTGCTCGGAACCGACAGGTCCGGTGAACAGCGTGAACAGCAGCCAGTAGTACTGGTAGGAACTGTCGGCCATTGCGCTGTCGAACGCATCTGTCAGATCTATCACCGGATCCTCCTCGTAGGCCCATTCGGTATGGTTTGCCCACACGTAGAGGTCCTCGGTGACATTGAACCAGTTGATCTGACTCAGGTCCATCGGGCTCGGGGGAAGCGTGTCCACCGAGAAGCCCACGTGTATGAAGGCGTCATCGCCGAAGCACCTGATGCACCTGTATATCCTCAGAATGATGTTGTCGTAGCTCTCAGTGTTGGCAATATCCCACCTCTCGGAAAGCAGGTAGGAAGACTCAAAGGAATTGTAGTAACCATCATCATACGTAAGATCGTTGCCTGCATAGTGTGCGGCGTTGTAGATGGTTGCCTTGGGGTCTGGATCGGGAGTGAACTCCGGTACGACGGTAACGCCTATCTCCCACGAATCGTTGAGACCTCCATGGGTCCATGGTCCTATGTAGCCCACCTCGCCCCAGGTGGTCCAGGCGTAGCCTTGGGCGTAGGGATAGACGGGATCGACATTGTAGAGATGATGGTAGTACCAGTGATCGTTGTAGCCGGGCATCTCATGATGGAACCAGAACCTGGGCTGTATCGGCAGGCTGTCGGGATACAGGGTCCATGGGTCGAGTAGTATGGAGTCCAATGCCGTCGTATCACGATCGACAAGTAACACAGTCACATCGTCGACGATCCAGCCGTCCTGGTTGTTGGACGCTTTATCCTCGACACCGAAGACCCATCGGAAACGGACGTGCTTCCCTCTGTAACCTTCCAGGTCCGCTTCCTCAATACTGAGGAGGGGCATGGATGGATTGTAACCAGGGCTTTTATCAATGTAGGCATCCATACCTGCACCCCCGGGGTATCCGCTGCTGGTTGTCTGAAGGTAATACCCCACGAGAAGGTCCTCGTCAGGCACCTGGCGCCACTCCGTAACCGAGGTGTCGACCCAGGTGGTATCTATGTCAAGGTAACCGCCGGCGGCCCTGTTCCTTGTCCAGTAGCAATGGGAGAATCTGAGGATTGCCTCATAATCCGCCTTGCTGGAATCATCGGGGATATAGGTCCAAGGTGATTCAACATAGCAGTAGGAGTCCTCCCCATATCCGGGTTCGACGAAACTGTAGTCTTCGGGGCTCTCGAAGGTCTCCTCCTCTATCAGCGTACCGTACTCATGGCTGAATGTCCCAACGTTCCACTTGATGACATTGTAGAACATCTGCCAGCCACCATCGGGTGTGTACTCGCTGGCGTCCCAGCCGCTGTAGTGCACGACCCTCTTCAGGGATTCCTCATCTCGGACTGCTACACCTGACATTCCAGAGATGTTTCCCGGATAGGTCAGTACGGTATCCCCGGGTGTAACATAGTTCAGGCTGTCGAGTATGGACTGATATGCAAGGTTGTTGTCGTAGAGCTGGAACGTGTCGTAACCCTCCGGCAGGTATCTGTTGACCGGATGCCAGTCGTTGGCCGGTGTCATCTCCTGCATCTGGATCTCAAGAACGATATGCCCCATGTCGAAGATATCCACCGCATCCTGCGCGTTAAGGGTGACCACGGGGATGAACAGTGTATCCTTGTTTCCTGCATACGCGTAGAACAGGTAGTCGTGCGGGAACGTATGCATGGCTCCCCTGTGCCTGAGGACAATAAGGTCTATGTCCTCCCCCCTGAAATCAAAGGTGCCCATTTCAAAGTCTGTAAGGGTTATTACCGTCAGGCCCCAGTCTATCATCATGTTGATCATCAGGTCTTCGTCGATGGTAGGGGCGGGAATCGTATCGAAACCAGCCACGTTGAAGACTACCGTACCTTCAAGAGGGTCCGGAGGAGCGAAGGCAGGGTTGATGTTGTGGTTTACGCCCAGGTTCCTCGGTGATATTGTCGTGGACACCTCTGTGGAGTAATCAGTTCCCCTGTACTCGTCTGTGAGGACCAGATTTATCTGTATGTGTCTCACAAGGTCCCTTTCCGCAGGCGAAAGGGGTTCTGGCAGCGGGTTGGACAGCTCGTCCAGATAATTGAAGTTCATGGAAGTGATATTGCTGCCTATCCTGCGTGACATACTGCCGTGATCCGTGACCAGGAAACTCTCGTCGGAAACGACGATGTTCCTGTAATCGCTGTTATCCAATACTCCTACAGTACCATCATCGTAGTCAGCGTAGAACTCGAACTCAGAGCTGTCAGCCTGTACGACAGGATGCCATTCATCATTACCCCATTCCGGTTCCGGCATGTAACCGGCGTAGAGTATGATGTCCGTGATTTCTTCAAGGGCAAGCCTGCCCACGGTGATCAGCTCGTTTTGCCTCCTGGCGAAATCGAACTCCTCACTGCCTCTGGTGAAGAAGAGAAACACGGCCGCAAATACGATCAGCAGCACCGTGAGAACAATCATTATCTCCACAAGGGTCATTCCCCTGGCGAATCTGCTTATAACGTTCTTCATCAGTATTTCACCACCTTAAAAGACCGAGCTGAAACTGAGGGTGTCCGCTCCCGACGCCCCGCGCCAGTATACGAAACACTGGATATGCCTTGCGGTCGGGTAGAGAGAATCGACACCCGAGACTACGTAGTACCTGTTGTACTTATCTATCTCCTCGATGGAGGACTGCCCCATCGGAAGTGACATGATGCTCTGGGTCCGGATTTCCTCCAGTCCCTGCCTTGCCAGTTCCATTGCGCGGGTCTGATCGTCCACCACATCCGACTGCTTGATGATGTTGGTGAAGAAGAAACCCACACTCACGAGGAGAATGGCCATGAGTACCGAGGCTATCAGCACTTCTATCAGCGTAAATCCTCCTCGTCCTTGATCTACCTGAAGTATCATCATGTTTCCTCCGTTCTTATTGGATCAATTTCAAATATCGGCGAATTTTCTTGCAAGCTCAATACTCCTGCCTCCGTCCCTTCCGATATACAGCCGCATCTCCCTAACACCGGGTGAAGGTTCGATGACTGTCCTCCTTATATCGAACCGGATTCCGCCGGCGATAGCAGTGCTGTCGAACACGCCGGTCTGCGGATAATCAATCTCACTCCATTCAGAAACGATCTGACCAGCCAGGAGAAGTGCATTCTTTCTTGCTTCCAGTTCCCTCATCCTGCTGGTGAACATCACCAGGAGCACTCCCAGCAGCACGAACACGACCAACAGACCTCCGAAGACCCTGAAAAAAGTGCTTTTCAGAGAATCAGACATGTCACACGGACCTCTCCCAGCGAACTCTCTTGTCCTGTCCGCTGCCGTATACCGTGAGGTCCCAGATGCTCTGAAGGAGTATCTCGCCGCCGCCGCCCCTCGTGAGCGATCTCATGGTAAGGTGCAATCCGTTCCCTTCAAGAGGATTGAGATGGACCCTGACTGTGTTGCCGCGGAGATCGATCACGTCAGGACCTATTCCTTCGACATCGCAAATCAATGAAGAAGCTGTCGGGGATATCACTATCAGTTCACCGGTATTCTCGCTAGCACGGATCAGTGAATCAGACAGGGACCCCAGCATGGAATTCCGGGAGTAAGCTATCCTGCCTTCCCACGGAAGCGGCAGGAACTCTGGCCCGGGAGAATCCATGAACCTTCCATCAATGTAGATCCTCCATCTTTCCTGTCCACTGTTCAGTATCCATCTTGCCGACAGGAGCCCCCGCCCCTCAGCCGTCCCCCATGCCACCAGGTTTCCACCGGGGATGAAGTCGGACATGAGGCCTCCTCTGCCTGAATCCAATATGGAAATACAATCCCTGCAGACGAATACCAGGTCATCGTTCCTGTCGCCGGTAAAATCGTCCAGAAGTACATGGGTTACCTGCCGCAGAGTGTCCTGTGCAGCATCTTCACCCGAATAACTGAAAAACGCACCCTCACCGACAAAAACCGGCGTAGTCCCTTGAGGGCTGGAAACAGTATCCATCGAGCAGACCTCGGAATCAAAGAGCAGTCCCGCTGATGAACCGTCAGAGATGACCAGGGAAGGAACATCTTCTATGAATCCCGCTGAGATAATTCCATTGCCCAGATCGAAGGGAACTTCCAGCAACCGATCATCGAGACTACCATCCGGGAATACAGTAGTGAGCCTGGCAGCCTCGGCTGAGACGAAGACTACGAAGACGTATGTACTTTCTGCCGACTGCAGTGCGGCCGCCGAGATGGTAGAGCCTTCCCACCCCTGCAGGTCGGCCAGATGAACCGACCGGTCCAGATCGTTCAGGGTAAGAAGATCTAGTCTCAGGACTCCTTCCGAGCCGCTGATAACCACCAGGCGGTCATCCAGCGGTACGACCTGCAGTACTGTATCACCCGGCACGCTCCACGCAATTTCCTCAGGAGGAGTGGATTCGATCCCGGTAATCTGGAAGGAAGTGATCTGATCATCTATGCCGTAGGATGGCATGTAGGAATAATCCGATACCGATCCGCGGCTGAGGTCTCCAGCCAGCAGTTCAACGGCGCTCTCTTCCGATAGAACAGCCTGAATGGATTCTTCAAGACCGGACTGGATGTCGAAGACTCCACTGATGTAGCTGAAAAGGATCATCACCGATATAAAGACGACGGCCGAAGCGAAGAGCAGGAGGGAGATGGAGGAATAGGGAACCCTTCCTGATGATCTGGATCGGATCGCGGGCTGCATTGATACGTTCATGCATATACTGTATGCAAGAAGCTTACCAGAATAATATACTATTTATTTTAATAACATAAATTTAATAGAACACAAATTATGACCGACTGACCAAATCCTGTGCAGACCTCTGCACACGGTGTGCACGACCTTGCACTATTCCCCTACGAGATCGCACTCGGTGGTCTCTTCGAGACCCGCCCTCTCGATTATCTTCCTGGCATGGGCCAGACCCACGTAGAACCTCTCGGAGTACAGTTCGTAGTCGTCCCTGAGCCTCGGCGGCGTCATGTTCACGGTTATCACGTTCGCTCCGGCATTGAAGCACTGCAGCTGTCCGCCTTCACGCAGCCGCTCGAAAGTGCTCGTGGCAGGTATCAGCGTGTCCCTGAGAAACAGCCTCATGGC
>JAFGPK010000069.1 GCA_016936235.1 Candidatus Fermentibacteraceae bacterium
AACACCTTTTCCCCGTCCGCAAGGAACTGGTTCAGGGCGTCGCTGAAAATCTCAGGTCTGGCGGCGAACGCTTCGGGAAAGCGGCTTTTCCAGAGTTCCCATGATTTCTGTATCTCCTGGCCCATGACCTCCGGAATGTTTCCCATCTTCCTCGCCTCATCGATGAGGTCCTTGTTGTAGATGAGCATGTCGCTGGCAAGCACCCTCGCGAACCTGGCCGCCCTCTCCTCCTTGCTGTCCTCAATGGGAGCACTCCTGCCGGCCTCTGCCCTGCTGTCTTCTGGAGGGTTGATGATGAATATCTCCGAACATTTCCTGCAGCGGAACCTCTTCGGGGAGTCACCGATCTTCTTCTCGGGAATGTTGTACTTGGAGTGACATTTGGGGCAGCTGACTATCATGTATCGTACCTCCCGTGCAGGAATCTCCCGAGTCTCTTCACACCTTCCCGAATATCGTCGTCACTTGCGGCAAAGGATATTCTAATATATCCCTCCGCTCCGAATGCGGAACCAGGTATGATGGCCAGTCCTTCCTCATCAAGAAGTTCACTGCAAAACGCCGTACTGTCAAGTGGTCCGCCGACGGTCAGCTTCGCGAAAACATAGAAAGCGCCATCCGGCCTATCAAATTGTAAGTATTCTTCCGCGGAAAGTAAAGAACATATCAGGTCCCTTCTTTCAAGGAATGCCCTGTGCATGTCCCTTCTCTCTTCCTCGGCCTTCCCTTCCACCGCCGCCAGCGCCGCCCATTGGGATATGGAACAGGGATTGGATGTGGAATGAGCCTGGAGCATACCGGCCAGCCTGGCCCACTCGCCGCTGCACAGGCAATACCCGATCCGCCAGCCCGTCATGGAGTATGTCTTGGATACACCTGAGACCACGGCGGTCCGCTCCTTCAGGTCAGGTCTGAAATCCAGTATGTGCGGAGTTCCTCCCTCAATGTAGCAGAGGTCTTCGTAGATGTCGTCCGATATGACCCACATGCCCGAATCCGCTACGGCATCGGCGATCTCCCGCATCTCGCCCGCTGTCGGCACGCAGCCAGAGGGGTTCGAGGGGTAGTTGAGCATGACGCCCACGGCACCCTGCGCGGCCGCCGCCTCTATCTCCCGGGGTGTGATACCCTCCTCCGCGGTAAAAACGGGTACTCCTCCGTAAGCCTTGACCATCTCAGGATAGCTTACCCAGTAGGGTCTGGGAAGAAGGACCCTGTCTCCGGGGTTGATGGCCGATGCGATCAGTATCGACAGGCTGTGTTTCGCGCCGCAGCTCACCACGACGTTCCCGGTGGTCCATTCGAGACCCCTTCTCGCGGAATAGACCGCAGCTACAGCCTTCCTGAGCTCGGGTATCCCGGAGCTGGCCGTATAACCGGTCCTGCCTTCCCTTATAGCCTCGATCGCAGCCTGTACTATGGGAGCGGGAGTGGGGAAATCAGGCTGCCCTGCGGAAAGCGACACCACATCCCGTCCCGACTGCATCATCTCCTTGGCCCTGGCGCTCAACTGGAGAGTCACGGAGGGCGAAAGGGACTGGATGGTACTGGAGTATCTCATCGGTCATCCACCATCTTTTCCATACAGGTATGTCTCATGTTCTGCTGAAAGCTCTCTCAAGAGACTTCCTGACGCAATCAGTGACCAGGGTCGACAGGTCTCCCCCGTACCCCGCTATCTCTTTCACCAGTGTCGAAGAGAGGTACATGTTGTCCTCAGAAGGCATAAGATAAAGACCCGTGATGTCAGGTGCCAGTCTTCTGTTCATGAGCTGCATCTGGAATTCGTACTCGAAATCGGAGTTGGCTCTCAGGCCCCTGATGAAAGTATGGTAGTTCCTGCTTTTCATGTACTCCACAAGGAGGCAGTCGAAGGAGACCACCTGGATGCCCTTAATGCCCACCTCGGCCAGAGACTCCCTCATCAGCCCGACCCTGTCCTCTATCGAGAAGCAGAGAGCCTTGGAGGACCTTTCCACCACCGCCACTTCGATGTCGGCGAATATGTTGCGGGCTCTCCTGATTATGTCCATGTGACCCAGGGTAACCGGATCGAAGGTCCCGGGATAGATTATTTTCATTCCGACCCATTCGTGAAAAGGTACTTCAGGTAACTGTCACCGTAGCTCCGCAGTTCCCAGCCCGTCTCCAGCACCGGCTCGCTTCCGTACTCCACGAACACGGCTCCCCCCGGCTTGAGGATCGTGCGCCATTGCAGACCCTCTACCCACCTGTAGAGATCTTCCATGCCGTAAGGAGGATCTACGAAGACCAGATCGGGCTTCGGGACCCGGGGAGTAATATACTTCCTGACATCGCCTGTGATAACTGCGGCGGCATCCACGGCGCCGTGTTCACGAAGGAAACTCCTGATGAATGCCGTGCTCCGGGGATTCCTGTCCACGAAGACGCAACGGGAAGCTCCCCAGCTGAGCGCCTCGAGACCCACCGCGCCTGTCCCCGCGCAGAGGTCCCAGACATCGGCCGAGACCACCCTGTTCCTTCCGACGATATCGAGGAACGCCCCCCTGACCAGTGAGGATGTGGGCCGGCACAGACTTGAAGAAGGGCGGAGAAGGTGTCCTTTCCACTTTCCCCGCCCTATTCTGATCACTCTGGCCTGTTGTTTAGTAGGGCCTGATGATATGAGGCGTCACGAATATTACCAGTTCCGTGCTCTCTTCCCTTTCGGAGTTGTATGAGAACAGCAGATCTCCAAGAAGAGGTATGGCGCCGAGTATCGGGATCGAACTCCGCACCGTAGTCTGCTTGGATCTCATTATGCCGCCTATGACGGCTGTCGAACCATCATCGATCATCAGCGTGGTGTTGGCGCTCTGAGTGAGTATGATGGGCTGCTGTGCCGAGGTTGCCTCTCCCGAGAGGTCGCTCACTACAGGCTGGAGCTCGAGGGTGACGTTGTTGTCCGCGTTGATGTGAGGTGTAACGGTGAGTTCCACGCCGACCTGGTAGAGCTGGATGTAGGTGTTTCCGCTCTCGTCCTGCAGGGTGAGAGGTATCTCCTTACCGGAAATGACTGTACCCGTCATGTTGTCGATTATGGCTATCCTCGGTTCGGAGAGGATGTGAGCGTGGTCCTGCGACTCGAGCATGGTCAGGGCCGCGTTGATGTCCAGCATGCCGGTTATGGTGCTGAAGGAGATGGTGCCTGTCTGGTCACCCACGGCCAGCCCGCTGCTGCTCATACCGCCCCTGGTGAGGGTGTTGGCCCTGTTGAGGTTGCCCAGGGACCAGTCGATACCAAGCTCGTTTGCGTAACTGGCGTCGATCTCCACGAGCTTCGCCTCTATCATCACCTGGGCGGTGGGGCTGTCGAGTATGGGAAGCATCCTCCCCACTTCTTCCAGCTTGTAGGGTATGTCGGTTATTATGAGAGAGTTGGTCCTGTCATCGACGGATATCTGTCCCCTCTCTGAGAGGGCCGTCTCCAGGGCGTTGCTCATGCTGTTGGCCGTGGCGTACCTGATGACGAATATCTCCGTCTGGAGTTCCTGGAGATTCTCTCTGTCAGCCCTGGTAGTGGCCATCTGGTTGATCTCGTCGTAGAAATCGTCCCTGGGCATGACCCTGAGGACGTTGCCCTGCATGCTGGCAACGAGACCCTGGGAGTTTAGTATGGCGGTCAGGGCATCCCTCCAGCCCACGTTCTGAAGCCTGGCGGTCACGGCGGCCGTGTAGTCCTCCGGGAGGATGATGTTGATGCCGCTGACGTCGGAGATGGCTCTCATTACCGTCTGGATGCTGGCGTCCACCACGTCTATGGTGATCTGCCTTCCACCGGTTCCGGCCCACTCCACCGGGAACCCGTCCTCAACCTGTCGGCCGCTCTCGCTTACCCTTATCCCCCGTGAGGAGGATACAAGAGACTGCCCTGAGAGACTGCTGCCGGCGGAGGAGAGAGGAGCCACACTCCCGCCGGAGGTCATGGACTGCACCGATGCGGATGATGCGGACCACTCTGCGAAGGGCACTCCGCTGGGATCGGTCTGCATCTCCAGGACCAGCTGATTGCCGTCAAGGGTGGCATTGTAGTTGATCAGTTCGCCGTTCACGTCGATTATTATCCTGACGATGCCGTCAGGGGGTGCCTTGTACTGGCTGGTCCTTACCGAGAGGACCCCGCCTCTGGCAACGGAAAAATCCATGGCAGGCAGCGCGTGGACCGCATCGCCTATGTCCAGGACTATCCGCATGGGATCGGTGAGCAGGAACCGCTCGTAGGCGATATCACCGTCAGCGGTTATTGTAACCTGGGTCATATCCCCGCTGGGTGCAACGGAGATATTGGTAACCCTGTACGCCGCCACAGGCAAGGCTAGCAGCAGCAGGAGACTACATACGGTTAACAGACGCATCACAGACCACCTTCTTCATGTAGGCGCAGAGAGTAAATAGTCGGGATCGTGGTTTCCCCTCCGCCCCTAGCGCTATAATCAACAATAACATCCTGGATTACTATTACCTCGTTACTTGTGATCTCCGCAACATGGGAGTTGTTGGCCAGTACGGTGCCCTCGTAGAGCACGTAGGACACTCCGATGCCATCTTCAACCATGGCCTGGTCTCCGCCCACAGGATCGAGGGTGATGCCCACGAGCCTGAACTCCTCCACCGAAATGGTCTCCAGGTCCCTCCTGGCGTCCCTTGTCTCGGTGGAGAACTCGGTGAACGGATCGGGTCTGATGGAAACCGACTCGTAGATCCTGAAAGTACCGCCGCCGGACTGAATCATGTCACTTATCGAACCTGTGCTTCCCCGCATCCCGCCGGCGCTCTGGCCGGCCATGGAGCAGGAGACCCGCTGGGACTCGTAATAGGGCAGGCTGGTCTCCACCATGCCCACTCCGGAGTATACCGTCAGTCCCAGATCGTCCACCGCCCAGATGGGCTCCTGAAAACTCTCCATGGCAATGAGGGCCGATGGTGAGAACGCAGGAGGTTCAGCGATCAGTTCACCCGGTGACATGACCGATGAAACGCCCCTGTCCGAGAGGACGAGGCCTCCATCGTAGAGCCGTCCCTCTGAATGGAACTGCCATTCGCCTGGAGATGTCCTGACAAGAACAGTGTCGTTCCTTCCTATGAAGAGGATATTGCTCGAAGATGTCAGCATCTCTCCGGCGGGTGAGTCCTCGAACTGCCACAGGGCTACCGCGGGATCGAAGAGGACAAGGCCCCCGCCATCCTGGAGGTAGATCCAGTCGGGACCTATCTTCTGAAGCTCTCCCGAGGGCACCACATCCTGCGAAGGAGTGTAGACCGCAAGCCCCTCCTCTTCCATCACGGCTATCCTGCCGCCGGCGTCCAGGATGGCGAGGTCATCACCGCTGATGGTCAGTCCAATCGGACTGAAACCTTCTGGAAGGGCCTCGGAGACCGTCTCCGCCTTCTCCTCGTCGAAGATATGGATGTCATTCTCCGTCAGGAGTACCGGAGATTCGCCGCACAGCTGGAAATCCAGTACAGTGCCGAGCCCGTCGAGGGTGTATGATTGCCATCTCCCGTTCTGAGTGCTGAACCGAAGCAGGTTGCCACCCTCGAAGAGAAGCCACGCAGTGCTCTCCCCGGTTTCCGCCATGACAGGAGGAGCCTGGGACAGCGCCATTTCCATCCAGCCGTGCACATCGGGATTGGAAACAACGGTAATGGAACCGCCGTGAACGTTCGACGCCGATTCCTGATCGCCGCTTCCGCCGCAGCCGGGAAGCAGGAATATCACAGCGGCAGCAAGGAGGGCTGTAAAAATCATGGTTCTTTTCAGGTTCATTTCTTTATCCTCCCCCCTATGGCTGCACGAAGGCTGATACTGTGAAATTAGCCTCCATATTGTCATAGCTTCCGTCGGAAGCCTTTCTCTGTATCACCGTCAGGTCAGTGACGGCCGTTATCATCATCTGCTGTGTCAGCTGGTCAAGGAAAACTCCAAGCCTGTGAAAGCGTCCGGTGAGGTGCATCTGCCAGGCGAAGACCAGATAGTCACCCTGGGTACTGGGCGGCAGCGGTGTAAGTTCGTATATCTGAAGTCCGCTGTTCTCAGCATTCTCCGTCAGCATGCTCAGCACCTCGTCCTGGTCGTAGCTCCTGGGAAGATACCTGTCCAGCTCATTCAGCTGCTGGTTCAGGCGGTTTATCTCCTGTTCGATTATCGCCATGTCGGACGCGGTACCCGACTGGAGAGAGGCAAGCTCCGCCTGCTTCATCTCAAGGTTCTGCTCGGCCCGCTCTATCCTCTGGTTGATATCTCCGGAGATCTCCCTGGGATACAGATATATCAGCGCTGCGACAAGGATGATACCGACTATCATCACATAGAACCTGGGGTCTCTCAGATAGGCATTCATATCCTAACCCCCTGCTTCTTCATAAATTCGTGTCCCATAATGTATCCCATCGGGCTCAGCTCACCGGCTTGAACATGGTCATGTCGATGTCGTACATTGTGAGTGTGTCTCCGCCGAAAACCGTGAACGTGAACTCGTCATCGATCCCGTACGGGTAGAACTGCAGTCCGAATGTCGCCTGCAGACCGAAGGAGACGGAACCGGTGATCCCGTACTCACCCTGCTCAGTCACCTGCTCGGGGTAGAGCTGTATCTCTATGAAGAAGTCGCCGTTGGCGTTGGTCATGGCGGTGTAGGTTTCCTGAGTCCCCAAGGTGAACACACCGACGTTCTCCATGCCAGTGGTCCGGGTGTTGTCCGTGTATATCCTGCCTCTCACGAAACACCTGGTATCATCCATTCCCACCGGGCTGCACCCGGCTGCGATGACTGCCAGCAGAACGGCTCCCAAGACTATGTAACTTCTCATGATTCCTCCCCTGTCTCATCAGGAATGCTGTCGGTTCCGTTAGGTTCTTCCATTGATCCCGTAAGTTCCCTGGACTCGCCGGCGAACTCACCGACCAGAGGCGCCAGGGCATTGGGATTGACTCCGATCGCCATCTCGAAATTGTACCGTCTGCTTCCGGTCCTGTCCTGGTCGGAAGCGAGAGCGTATGTCTGCCCGTAGTCATCAAGAGTGAACAGAGGCGTCCTGCCGTCGGGCATTATCTCCACGACCTCCTGCTGGAACTCGATGATGTCTCCCCATGTCTTGGCCACCCCGGTTATTCTGACCTGCTGGGGTGTTACCATGAGGCTGGTCAGGTACAGACCTTTGTCGATCCGTGTGCCCGGAGTGATAACTTCAGGATAGATGGCTCTACAGAGGTATTCGATGACGTAGACAGTGTACTTCTGGTTCAGGGAGAGATCGACTATCTGCTGTCTCTTTCTGTCCACCGCTGCGGCGAGCCTCTCCGCCTCGGCCTGCTGGTCGAGCTGGATGCCCAGCTGCGATATCTGCTCCTGCACCTGCTGTATCTCCTGGTTCAGCTCCACTTCCCTGTCCTTCAGGCTCTGATAGTCCATGTAGGCGAGGACGCCCCCCGCTATCAGGGCTATGAAGGGAACAATGGCCAGTACGGTGAGAAGAGCTGCGGGTTTCTTTTCCGAGGGTACTCCCGCCGCCTTCTTCTTCTTGCCCTCGGGCTCCTCCAGTATGTTGATGTCCACCAGGCTGGACTCGTAGCCCCTGAGCGCCAGACCGGTGCAGACCGCGAGGACGGCTCCCAGCGAGTCCACCTCACTGTCGCTTATCACATCCTCAGGTATCGTGATGTTCCTGAAGGGCTGCAGATGCTCCACCGGCAGTCCGTGCTGCTCGCTGAGAATGGAAGCCAGCCCGGGCATCAGTGCGCATCCGCCGCTGATGAACATCTTGTCTATACGGGCGTTCTCGCCGGAGGCCTGATAAGTGATGAACGATCTCCTTATACTGGTGGAGAGTTCCTCTATCACCTTGCCGATGGCGGTGTGGACTTCGTCGGAGGAGATTCCCTCGGGGACATTGCCCTTGAGGACTCCCAGGGCCACATCGTACTCCAGGCCCAGCGACCTCTGCAGAGCTTCGATGAAACGGGAGCCTCCGATGGACAGGTCGCGGTTGAAGCTGGGGAGACCGTTCTTGACCACCACCATGTTGGTGACCTCGGCCCCGATGTTCAGAATGGTGGCGCACTCGTCGGCCACGGGCTTGTAGGCGTGCTGGTACACGCGCTGAAGCGAGAACTGTTCGAGCTCAACGGTCGAGGGCTTGAGCCCGGCGCCCTGGAGTATGCCCCGATGGAGGTCGACGACTTCCTTCTTCGCAGCCACAAGGAGCACTTCCATCTGCCCCGGTGATATTTCAGGATTGATGATCTTGAAGTCCAGACTCACCTCGTCGATCCTGAACGGTATGTGCTGTTCGGCTTCCCACTGGATAGCCTGCCGGGCATCCTGCTCCGACATCTTCTCCATGGGGATCCTCCGAACGATGACACTCCTTCCGGACACGGCACTGTGGATGCTCTTGACGCTGGTTTTGATGCCCGCCTGTCGGATGACATCGTGCACCGTATCAATCAGATGCTCCCGGTTGACGACCTCGCCATCGACTATGGTCCCAGGAGACAGCTCCTGTATCGCATAGCTGGAAAGGGTGAGCGCTTTGCTGGATCCCGTCAACTGAATTGCTTTGATTGAATGGCTGCCGATATCAAGGCCAACAGATCCCCCGCCTGACTTTCCTAAGATGAACATTATCATCCTTTCTTCAGGTAGCCCTTCGACCTCATTGAATAATTCATCACCCTTCCGGCGATATTATCTATACAACAGTAATAATGTACTTGAGTGTTACCCATCTGCGCAATCCTCCGAAATTTCCACCTTCTTCTGAGCTTATTCGAACTTTACAAGGTTTTTGACCCTGCGTCAATACCCTAACTTCATAACTATGGAATTTCATACTTCACTTGACTCGCAATGTCAAACCCTATATCTTTCCTTCCCGGAGGTTGAAATGGAAACTGAAGCCAAGAAATCATCACGGCTCATTTCAAGGATATCGGACATCCAGACGGATGAGGAACCAACTGTCAGGCTGACGGTACCGGTAAGGCCCGACCAGGAGGAACTGCTCACCAGGATAGCGAGGACGATAACCCAGAGCAGGGACAGGAACAATCGATCCCAGAGGATCACGAAGGCCACCATTATAAGGGCGTATATAGATGCCCTTTCAACACTTCCGATTGATATAGACAACATCACCGACGAGAAGGTGCTCCTTAACAGGATACTCGATTCACTCGAGGATTGAGCCCGGAATCCTGTCGGAACATGGAACGGATTCCCGCAGAACAACCTGGCCGGTCTTCACAAATCACTTTAATATACGCCCCTGAAAACGGGATCTATTCCAGTCGGAACAGAGCGTAACTGCCCTCCGTCAGGAGGGGCACCAGTCTGAGAGAGATGAATTCATTCCAGTGCGCGAGTTCCGCAGGTTCCAGAACCGAAGGCAGATTGATCGACGTAAGGAACATGTCGGCCGCCACATGGGTGACTCCCAGTTTTCTGAGGGAATCGGCAATTTCTTCCGATCCCATTCCGCTCCAGAAGAGTCTCACCAGGCCCAGAGGAGCGCCGTTCTCATCGAATACGGCATATCCGGGGTAATAGAACACTCTGCCGATGTTCAGGGCGAAGGTGGTGTCTCCGCCGGAGACGTATCCCCCGCAATCCATGAAGAAATCGTACTCCGGGAGCTTCCGTGAAAGGTATTCGGTGTCCGATGGCAGTTCCCAGGGTCTTTCCTCCGAATACAGCTCCGCCATCCTGCTTCCCGACCAGAACAGGCAGCCTGTCAGCAGCGCCAGGGTGGCGTATCGGACCAGCCGTCCCCTGGTGCAGAGCAGAGTGCCCAGAGCTTCCGACAACGGAATGGAAAGCATGGCGAACCCGGGGAGCATGTACCTGGTCCTGACCCCCTGCCCCTTGAATATCAGAGTGAGCAGCAGATACAGCACCGGCAGCAGGAACTTCCTCCGCTTCCCCCTGAGTACCGGCAGGGCGATTATCACGCCCGCCAGGAGCAGGGGACCGCTGGCGCCGTCGAAGAAGACAGGATCGTCCCACCGGCCGTGGACCGACATCCTGACAGGCAGAAGAAGGTAATCCAAGACCCCGTGAAGCGATGTGCTGAATGGAGCTGTGGCGAAATAATCCGCCGCCCTCAGGCTGACCGGGTTTTCCGGTCCCAGCAGGCCCCGGAGAAGGGGGTATACGGGATTGCCCCATTGCAGCAGGTTGGGCACCGCCCACCAGGACGATATGAACAGGGCCGCCCCCAGGGATACAGCCAGTGTCTTCCACGGCAGCCTCCTGAAATGCACGGGCAGAAGAACGAAGACCGAGACCAGCACAAGAATGCCGTTGTACTTGCAGCAAGCGGCGGCCGCTCCCCAGATGACGGCCGTCAACGGACTGCCGTCTTCCTTCAGCATTTCGGAGTAGGCCAGCAGCGAGAAGAAAACGAGGAACGAATCTGAATAGCTCCAGGAAGCGTTCCTGAGGAGTTCGGGGATACTGACAAGCACCAGAAGGGAGAGAATGGCTTCCTTCCTTCTTCCCTTTTCCAGGAACCATGCAGCTGGAACGGAACAGGCGGCGAGGAATCCCAGAAGGCTGACGGCTCTGGATATCCTGAATCCGAAGGTCCCTCCGGCCAGTGAATAGAGGGTCTCAGTCAGGTAAGGGTAGCTGAAGAAACCTGACCATTCCGGTCTCACTATCCTTCCCGCGTCAAGCCAGAGCCTGGCCTGGTAGAGATGATGGATCATGGCATCCCGGGAGGCGGGCGGCAGCATCACAAGGGGAAGGACCAGAAGCCCGCACAGGGAGATGAGACCCGGACCGGGGGGCAGGCAGAACCTTCCCGGACGCGCCCAAAGGAGGAGACCCACTGACAGCAGCACCCAGAGCACACCCGGGACCATCAGTCCCGACCAGCCGGCTGCGGCCAGGAGAAAGAACATGAGCAGAGTCCCGGCACCGAACCGCTCGGGCCACCGGCGGACGCCGGGCATGGCCAGGGCACCCCATCCGGTGAGAGAGGCCGCGGTGACCAGCAGGAATCCGAAGTATGCGGGTACTGTCATGGACAAACAAGAATATATCGGGTCGGATAACGCAAGGGACCGGGGTCAGGGTTGACTATCTCCTGGTGATCTCGCTCTTTCCCCCCGGGAGGTCCCTGGCGGCGTAGCCTATCTCCTCGAGGCGGTCCCGCATCCTGTCGGCTGCATCGAAGAGCCTGTTCTCCCTGAGTACGCCCCTGGTCTCAGCCAGTATCTCGCACAGCCCCCCCGCTGTCTCCGAGGAGGTCGAGTATCCTGACAGGTCAAGACCGAGTATCTCACCTGCCAGAAGATCCATCGCCCCGGCCAGCGCCGCCCTGTCCGCCTGTCTGTCATCTTCATCGAGCATGGAGTTGCCCGCCCTCACCATCTCGAAGAGGGCTGCCAGTGCGCCGGGCGTGTTCAGATCGTCATCCATTGACTGAAAGAAGGCATTCCCCGCGTCCTCGATGAGCCGGGTCGCGGCCGGGGAGGGTGATCCCTCTCCGCCCTTACCTTCCCCGAGCCTTGCCCTGAATGCCGCAAGTCTCCGGAAGCCGCTGCCCGCGGACTCGAGTCCCTCGTCGGTGAAGTCCAGCTGGCTCCGGTAATGGCTCCTGAGTATGTAGAGCCTGACCACCATGGGATGGAACCGCTGGAATACTTCCTTGAGCAGTTTCCAGTTGCCCAGGCTTTTCCCCATCTTCTGTCCGTCCACCGTGAGCATGTTGTTGTGAAGCCAGAAGCGCGCGAACTGCCGTCCGGTGGCGCCCTCGCTCTGGGCGATCTCGGACTCGTGATGGGGGAAGATGTTCTCCAGACCCCCTCCGTGGATGTCCAGAGTATCGCCGATGTACCTCATGGACATTGCGGAGCACTCCAGGTGCCAGCCGGGATACCCCCAGCCCCAGGGGGAATTCCACTTCATTATGTGCTCCTCCCCCGCCTTCTTCCAGAGGGCGAAATCCCTGGGGTCCCTCTTGCCCTCGTCCACAGCCACCCTGGCACCGGCGATGAGGTCTTCCACTCTTCGACCGGATAGCTTGCCGTACTCGGGGAAGCTCTCTACGGAGTAGTAGACGAAGCCGTCCACTTCGTAGGCGTGTCCCTTCTCGATGAGGGTCTTCACCAGTTCGATCTGTTCGGGTACGTGTCCGGAAGCTCTGGGAGAGACATCGGGCCTGAGGACGCCCAGGGCGTCCATGTCCTCGAAGTAGGACCTGGTGTACTTCTCGGCGATCTGCATGGGCTCCAGCTTCTCCAGCCTTGCCTGCCTCTCGATCTTGTCCTCTCCGGCGTCGGCGTCGTCGGTGAGATGCCCGACGTCGGTGATGTTCTGTATGTACCTGACGTCGTATCCCAGGTGCCTCAGATAGCGGATCAGGACATCGAAGGACACGTAGGTCTTCCCGTGCCCCAGATGGCTGTGTCCGTAGACGGTGGGACCGCAGACGTATACTCCCACATGGGGAGGGCTGAGGGCGCGGAATTCCTCCTTGCCTCGCGAGAGGCTGTTGTAGAGCTGCATCACTGCCCCCCGGGATGGAAATAGTCTATGTGCATCGCGCCGCGGACCATCTCCATGGTCCTGCCCCCCTCTTTCCTGGCTTCCTCCGTGCCGGCCAGAAGTATCTCGTCGACGACTCCCGGTTTTTCGAATCTCGCCCTTCTCTCGCGGATGGGTCCAAGGAGTTCCTCTATGACCTGCACCATTCTCTTCTTGCAGGCTACGCAGCCGATGGTCCCCGCCCTGCACCGTTCCTCTATGTCGGGTGATTCATCACGGTTGAAGGCCTGCTGGTAGGAAAAGATCGTGCAGATCTCAGGATGTCCCGGGTCATCCCTGTGTATCCTTGCCGGATCGGTGACCGCCGACATGACCTTGGTCCGTATGTCCTCCGGGCTGTCGCTCAGGTAAATGCAGTTGCCGATGGACTTGGACATCTTGGCCTGGCCGTCGAGACCGACCAGTCTGGCGGTGTCGCCGCTGAGGCTCTGCGGCTCGGGGAAGACCGGTGCGTACAGCTCGTTGAAACGCCTGGCCGTGAACCTGGAAACCTCCACCACAGGCAGCTGGTCCTCTCCTACGGGAACCAGGTCAGCCCTGCAGAAGAGAATGTCCGCAGCCTGGCTGACCGGGTAGCCAAGGAATCCATAGGTCATGTTGTCCTCGAAGCCGTACTGCCCGGCCTCGGTCTTTATTGTGGGATTGTGCTTGAGCCTGTTTACGGTGATGAACATGGAGAAGAAAACCGTCAGCTCCGCGATCTGAGGCACCATGCTCTGGACGAATACCTTCGCCGAATCAGGATCCAGGCCGACGGACAGGTTGTCCAGAGTCACCTGCCTCACGTCCGCCGACAGATTCTCCGGGTGATCGAAATTGGTGGAGAGGGTCTGGACATCAGCCACGATTATGAAGGTGTCGTACTGGTGCTGAAGCCTGACCCTGTTCTGAAGGGAGCCCACGTAATGACCGAGATGAAGCGGCCCGGTGGGCCGGTCCCCCGTCAGTATCCTCTTCTTCGCCTTTTCGTTTCCCAACTCATTTACCCCGCACTCCGGGAATGTTGGCCGACCTGAAATCCCTCAGGTCGATCTCGCCGTGGTGACTGTCAAGCAGCCTGTAGGTCCTTCGCACCAGGTCATCCAGCTGGGGACAGATCCTGGCGTAATCGGCCAGGTATCTGAAGGTCCTGGGTATGAAGCCGAGGTAACTGGTATCACCCGTCTTCCTGTAATGGAAACCGAAGGTGCCGATGGCCTTCAGGCTCCTCTGGCATGCCGTTCTCGCTATCTGGAACATGTTCATGTTGCCCTTGGATATGAGGAATCTCTTCGCCTTGTCCTCCCATGTCTGGCCCGGATCGCGGTAGCTGTCCCGCAGGAGGCTTACCGCATCGTAGGCGGGAGGTCCGAACCTCGCGTCCTGCCAGTCCACCATGACCAGCCTGTCTTTTACCACCATCAGGTTCGAGCTGTGAAAATCACGATGGACGAAGACCGAGGAACCGTCGATGCTCCCGCAGAGACGGCGCATATCCTTCTGAAGCTCAAGCAGGTCATCCATGGGAACCTTGAGAAGCCTGAAGAAGAGGGTTTCCAGCGTGTTCTCCAGCTCGGCCATGAAGAAGGCCGGGGTGAAACTCCTCCTTCCGGCTATGGAATCCGCGCAGGTCCTGCTGTCCAGTCTCCTCTGCAGGGCTATGATGATGTCCACCGCTTCGTCCAGGAGTTTCATGTAGAGCGTGTCGTCCACATCCAGCAGCCTGCAGTTGCCGAGATCCTCATGAAGGACCCAGCCCCTCCTGGTGTCGATCTCCATTATCGAAGGCACCCTGAAACCGTTGGCGGTGAGGAGTTCATGGATGTCTATCCACGGCCAGACCGGTATCTTGCCGCTGTCCATGAGAATGAGGGTACCGTCACCCGAGAAGACTCTCCAGAAGAGCCTTCCCGAAACGTCTCCATGCAGTTTCTTCACCGTGACACTGTCATCGGTGCGGTTCCTCAGCCAGGCGGCCAGCTCCGGCGACATGGTCTTCATGTCCGCTCCCCGTCGGAGCTGCTGCAGAACCAGGGAAGCAGCGCCTCTTCCAGTCTGCCTCTCTCCAGTGTGGAGCCCTCCAGCATGACGCTGTCACGGAGTTCAGTTCCGCCGCCGATCATGCAGCCCCTGCCGATGTGCCATGACCCTTCCAGGACCGCGTCGCTGGAGACGCAGGCAGTCGGGTGAATGAAGCTGCCGCCTTTCAGTATGTTCTCCCGGAGACCCTTCAGCCGGCCCATGTCAAGCCATTGCCCCTTCTGATGAAATGTCAGCAGCTCCCCGCATCTCTCAAGCGCCAGCGGCGCCAGTTCCGTGAACAGGCCACCGCAGGCCTGCAGCTTCTCCGCCAGAGTGGAGATCGAAGGTTCCATTATGCTGACCCCCCAGTAATGGGTTTCAATATCACCTCCGCCGCCGAATCTTCCTTCGGAGTCCACCCGCAGGGGTGTATAACTCCCTCCAGGGGGGAACCCCCCTGTAAGGACCGTCCAGGCGGCCCCGGTCTCCTCATGTCGTCTCAGCATGTCGGCCAGGTCCAGCTCCGGCAATACCATATCGGTGTTGGCCACTATCCAGCTTCCCGAAGCCAGGACTGAGCTGAGGCGGGCCAGGGTGGCCGAAGCGCCCAGGGGTCTTTCCTCGAAATATAACCGACATCGTTCCTTCGGCCATACTTCATACAGCTCCCCGAGTATTTCATCGGGACACCTTGAGGCGTTTATTCGGATCTTATCAGGATTCTGAGGGGCTGTCTGCCTGGCGAGCCTTCCCAGAACGGTGGTGTCACCCCATGGAAGAAGGCACTTCGGGCGGATAAGGGAAAGGGGCTCGACCCTCCTGCCGTAGCCGGCGGTGAGGAAAAGAGCCCCCGCTGGTCCCATATGGAACCTGTCTATCCGTAGATCTCTTGTCTGTTGCAGTCACACACCTTGACCCTGCGGCGCTGAGGTCTCCAGTGACCCTCGTCATCGTATCTGGCTGCGTAAAGGACCACGGCTACCTTTTCCTTGCCGCAGACGGGGCAGTCGAACTTGTGAAGCGTCCTGGCCTCGTGGGCCAGTTTCGCCGCGAAAGTCCTATCCTTCTTCTTGGGCATTCGCTCTATCCTCTCCGGTTACCACCGGTACTGTAAATGCGGATGTCAGTGCTCTGTCCATCAACACGCGGTCACCGGTCTCGGCGTATATCGCCTGTGCTGTTTCTATAATGGCGAGCAGGCCGCGGCGCACCTGGACGGCGTCAAGCCTTCCTTCGGATGCCCACCAAAACGGGCACGAGTATAACATCTTATCCGCCTGTTTGGCAACCCTCTCCGACTCGCAGAGGCTTGCGGCGGCCCTTACTTCCCTCAGGAATTTCCACTGGTGGGCGTGAATCGTGTTCCCGGGACAGTCCCAGAGCGGCCACGGGATCCCGGCGGACACATCCCGGGTAGTCGTCGACCAGCTGCCCGGCGGAACATCGGCCGCCATGGGCGGGAAGATCTCCAGAAGGTCTCCGGGGGCCACCAGTTCAGCGTCGGGGCTTTCTCTGACCGTTGCCATAAATGGTGCAAGGAACCTCTCCATGGTTCCCTCCCTGTGATGCCCGAAGGTCTCGCCGTCCATGGCGATGAGGATATAGGCATCTCCCTTCCCCGTCCAGCTATCGAGCCCCGAGATGACCTCCCGGGCCGTAACCGCGCCGTCCTCACCATGGAAGGAGATCCTGTTGCTCCAGAAATTGCTTCGAAGAAGGACCGCCACACCATCCACGGCCGGTATACTGTCGAATGGCACCTTCAGACCCGAGGCGGACCATGGGACATCGTCCGTGACCGTCCATCGATAACCGGCCTCCCTGAAGATGCCGGGGAGGGAGGGAGAGTAGGCCATCTCGGGGGGGAAGACACCGGTGGGGGAATAGGCAGGCCCCAGTAGCCTGCGGTTGCCCTCCCTGTTTATCATGAGCTGCCTGACGACGTCGTTCTTCTCGATGAGGGGGAAGATGGGATGGTAGGCGCCGGAATCGGTGAACTCCACGCCCTCAGCCTCCGCCAGTGTCTCCAGGGCAGGTGAACCCAGCCTCTCCAGCTGTTCCGAAAGCGAGTAGTTGATGTTCAGACCGACCCTCGAACCGCTGTCCGCAAGAAGCCTGGATAGAGGGGTGTAGCACTGCCTGTCTATGGTGCGCACCAAAGAGATATCCTGTGTGGGAGGCTGGTAGATATGAAGGAGCAGACTTACATATTTCATTTCTCCATCTTTCGCAGGAGGACCCTGTCGCCGGGCAGGAGTCCCAGAGTCCCGCCGGCGCTGCCTCCGCTCAGCGCGAGTTCCATGCATCCCTGGCTCCCGGCGAGGTAGAGGAGTCCGGTATTGTCTCCGTAGGTATCGGCATGATGGAGTTCCTCCGTCCCTCCGGCGGGCAGAAGAATCGATCCGGGAAGGAACCCCGTGTACTCCACCGGGTCAATCCACAGGATAGCATTGCCGAACCGGTCAACGTGCGCTACTGAAGCCTCCAGACTTCCGTCAATCATGGAGGGAGGCCTGATGGGGCATTTCACCAGGGATCCCGGATCGAGTTCCTCGAGGAAGTCCACCCATCCGGGATCCGACGCAACCCTCCCGGCGCATGGGGCGAAGAGGTCCCTCCCATGGAAGGTCCGGCTAGAACCCCGGGGAGGCTCGGGCAGTTCCCATGCCTCCTCCGGCGACAACAGGCCGAAAAGGCCATTGTCCGGACCCAGGAAATGGACGCCTCCGGAACGGACGATGACGCACCTTCTCCGTGTACCTACCCCCGGATCCACCACGGCGAGGACGACTGAACCCCCGGGCATGGCCACCCTGGATGCCCAGAGATGAAACGCTCCCTCAGCCACGGAGCCGCGACTGACCTGGTGGGTCAGGTCCACCAGCCGGGCATCCTGCGGGCAGACCGATACGAGAACGCCCTTCATCTGGGCGACATACGTATCCGCCGTTCCGAAATCCGTAAGAATGAAAATCGTTATGCTCATCTGTACTTGAGCACCACCAGGGTCTGGTCGTCGCTCTGGGGCGAGTTTCCGGAATGGGAGTTCACGGCTTCGAGTATGCCGTTGGATATCTGGTGTGCCGAGAGGTCCCTGTTATCAGACACTACAGTCTTCAATCTCTCGTTCCCGAACTCCCTGCCCGTACCGTCCATAGCTTCGGTGAGCCCGTCGGTATAGAGCACCAGGACATCGCCGGAGTCCAGCTCCACGGTCTCGTGCTCGTAGAAGGCTCCGGTGGAGATCCCGAGTATGAGCCCGCCCCGGTCCAGCCATCTGAAGGCGCCGTCCCGCT